>NZ_VPBA01000011.1:0-83823 GCF_013418945.1 Acinetobacter sp. YH12112
TAGACAAAATGACACCAAATGAGTTTTACTATGATCAGCTACCCCAACAAAACAAGGTGGCTTAACTAGAGCGGAATATCACTTATAAATACGCTTTTAGTTGTTCAAACAAGTGGAACCACCTCTGTATTTGTTCCTATAAGTACACTAATAAGACATAAAAAATTACTTTTTTTCATTGCACAATCCCTGCAAATTTTGAATATAAGTTTCCCTAAACAGCTAATTGAATAAGCTATTTTGAATGATTAAATTGGATTAAAAGTGGTGTGATAAAATTGCAGCATGGCGGGACTCCTGTCATACACCATGCTCAATTCACTAACAGAGTTGGACTCTCTTAGGTTAAGTGATTTTTAATTTTTGCTTTAACGGCTTCTGTAGAAATACCATAACGATCATGTAGTGTTGGTAATGCGCCTGCATCTAAAAATGCATCAGGTAAACCAATCATATCAAAACGTGGATGTTGCCCATTTCTTAATAGCAAGGTTCCAACTGCTTCACCTAAGCCCCCAACCACAGAATGATTCTCAGCAGTTAAAACTGGACGACCTCCTTTAGCCACTTCGTCTAAAATGGTCTGTTCATCTAATGGTTTAATCGTAGGTACATGTAATACAGAAACCTCTACCCCTTCTTTTTCTAGCTCTTCCGCTGCCTCAAGCGCACGCATGGTCAGTAATCCAGTAGAAATAATCAAGAGGTCTTTACCAGGCTTAATGACTTGGGCCTTACCCAATTTAAATTGATAGTTATATTTATCCAGTACCAATGGAACTTGACCACGCAACAAGCGCATATAAACAGGACCTTGATGAGCAGCAATCTGCGGAATAGCCTGTTCAATTTCCAAGGCATCACATGGATCAATGATCATTAGATTTGGCATTCCACGGAAAATGGCAATGTCTTCTGTTGCTTGGTGACTTGGTCCATATCCTGTAGTTAAACCAGGAAGGGCTGCTACAATTTTCACATTTAGATTATCTTCGGCAATCGCCATACAGATAAAATCGTAAGCTCGGCGTGAAGCAAAAACAGCATAAGTCGTGGCAAAAGGAACGAAACCTTCTCGAGCTAATCCAGCAGCAGCGCTCATCAAGAGTTGTTCGGCCATTCCCATTTGAAAGAACTTGTCTGGATTTTGATTCGCGAAAATATGTAAATCTGTATATTTGGATAGATCTGCTGATAATCCAACAATATCATCACGCTCTTTCGCTAGTGCATTTAAAGCATGTCCAAATGGTGCAGACTTGGTTGGTTGCCCTTCTGCAGCAATAGAAGCAATCATGGCAGACGTTTTTAATTTTTTCTTAGGAGAGTTCGCTAATTGGCTCATGGATCTAGACTCCTTATTTGCCGTAATGGGTTAATATATTTAAAGCTTCATCCCATTCACGTTCATCCACGCGAATAAAATGTGTTTTTTCACGGCTTTCTAAAAATGAAACACCTTTACCCATTTTGGTATCGCAAATAATGACCCTTGGGCATGTTCCTTCGTGACTTTTCGCTTGATCGAAAGCATCAAGTAAAGCTTCCATATTGTTGCCATCTACGCGTTGGGTATACCAACCAAAAGACTGCCAACGATCTACAATTGGTTCAAAAGCTAGAATTTCACTTGAATGCCCATCGGCTTGCTGATTATTCACATCAATAATTGCGATGAGATTATCTAATTTCCAATGTGAAGCTGACATGACAGCTTCCCATGTCGAGCCCTCATTCAGCTCACCGTCTGATAGGAAGTTATAAACAAAGGATTCTGATTTCTTTTGCTTTAATCCGAGGCAAGCACCTACCGCAATGCCTAAACCGTGACCCAATGAACCACCTGTGATTTCCATACCAGGGGTATAAGTTGCCATGCCTGACATAGGTAAACGACTGTCATCAGAACCATACGTTTCTAGTTCTTCAATTGGAATAACTTTTGCTTCGATCAAAGCAGCATATAAAGCAATTGCATAATGACCTATTGAAAGATAAAAGCGATCTCTTCCTTCCCACTCAGGATTGTCAGGCTGATATTTCATTGCATGAAAATAAGAAACTGCAAGTAGATCAGCTGCACCTAAGGCCTGTCCAACATAACCTTGGCCCTGTACTTGTCCCATACGTAACGCATGTTGACGAATGTTATATGCACGTTGCTGGAGTTCAGCAATACGAGCTTCTTTATTAATATTTGACATGATTAGCTTCTCTTATTAACGATTAACCAGTTTTGCTGGAATGCGTAGTACCAGGCTTGCGCCAACAACTAAGACTGCTGTGATTAAGAACATACCTATGGCATTCGAACCTGTATTAGTGGTAATCCAGCCGATGAGAAACGGAGAACAAAATCCAGCGAGATTGGCAAAACTATTGATTCCAGCAATACCTGCGGCAGCTGAAACACCACCTAAAAAGTTAGTTGGCAACATCCAAAACAAAGAAGATGCGGTGAGTACACCTGATGCCGCAATACATAAACAAATCAGTGATAGGGTTAGATTTGACACAAACAATGTTGCGAAGGTCAGTGCAATTGCACCAGCACACATAGGAATAATTAAATGCCAGCGACGCTCTCTAAAGTGATCTCCGCTACGGCCTGCTAACAGCATTACAACTATGGCACACATATAAGGTAGACTGGTCAACAAGCCAATATGCCAGTTATCACTAATACCCGAGTTACGAATTAATGTCGGCAACCAGAAAGTAATTGCATATTGTCCCATTACGACACAAAAATAGATTCCAGCTAGTAACCACAAGCGTTTATCACTAATGAAGTCTTTAATACTGCTATGCCCTTCTTTCTGTTGATTATCTTGAGCGATTTCTTGCTGAACTAAATTCTTTTCAGCACTTGTTAACCAATGTGCATCTTGAACAGAATCTTTTAGAACTGCGAGGACTAGCAAACCAACAACCACTGTAGGTATAGCTTCAAGTACAAACATCCATTGCCAACCATGCCATCCTTGCACATTGTTCATTTGATCCATGATTAAGCCAGATAGAGGACCACCGATCATTCCTGAAATTGGAATCGCAATAAACCAAAGCACAGTCATACGGGCCCGACGATAAGAGGGGAACCAATATGTAAGATAAAGTAATAAACCTGGCGCTAATCCAGCTTCAGCAACACCGAGTAAGAAGCGTAAGGTATAGAATTGCCACTCTGTTTCAACAAATGCAAAACAGCCTGACAAAATACCCCATGTGATCATGATCCGAGCAATCCAACGTCGAGCACCAACTTTATGCAGCACAATATTGCTCGGCACTTCACATAAGAAATATCCTATAAAGAAAATACCTGCACCGAGTCCATAAACAGCTTCACTAAACTGTAAATCACTCATCATTTGAAGTTTGGCAAAACCAACATTTACACGGTCTAGGTAAGCACAAAAATAACAAAGCATTAAAAATGGCATCAACCGAAATGCAATTTTTCGATATGCAGATTTACGAATAGCATCTGTATCAGATGAAAATACAGTATCCATCATGCGAGTCCCTTTACATTTGGCCACAATATCCTCTCGTGGCCATGTCTCTATTTTGAATTTTTTAATACTAATACTGAGTTTTAGTGAATCAGCATTCCGCCATTTACGTCTAAAGTTACACCTGTTAAATAGGCTGATAGATCACTGGCTAAAAATAACGCTGCATTGGCAACATCTTGTGCTTTACCTAAGCGACCAAGTGGAATTCCTGCAAGAATGTCATGACGACGATCATCATTCATTAAACCACCCGTAATGTCTGTTTGAATCAGACCTGGTGTAAGTGAGTTGACACGAATATTATCTGCACCAAACTCGCGAGCCATCGCTTTACCTAATCCTAAAACCCCAGCTTTGGCAGCACTGTAATGTGGACCTCCAAAAATACCACCACCTCGTTGTGCCGAAACGGATGATAAACACACAATACTTCCTCCACCGTTTTCTTTCATTGAGGGAATTACAGCCTGAGACATAATGAGCGTTCCACGCAGACTGACATCCAAAATACGATCATAATCATTACGCTTGATATCTAATGTTTTTACAGGTTGGGTAATGCCTGCGTTATTGACCAAAATATCAATTTTACCGTAGTGTTGAAGGGCTTGTTCCACCGCAGCGTGTGCTTGTTCTTCATTAGCAACATTTGCTGCTAGACCTAAATGACCTTCGCCCAATGCTTTAGCCGCATGCTGGCTTTGCGCAAGATCTAGATCAACAATAATGACTTTGGCGCCTTGCTGTGCAAAGACTTCTGCTGTTGCACGACCAATACCACGTTCAGATGCTGCACCTGTGATTAACGCTACTTTTCCTTGTAGTAACATGTCTATTCCTCTTTTCTTCAACATATTTATTCATCGCTAGATTCTCTTTTTTCACAGTGAGCAGCAATAAGGTTAAACTCAACTAGGCATGAATAATATTCATGCCTATGATATTTTTAGTTAATATTCGAAAGAAAAATGGAATTTTAAATGAATAATAGTGAAAAAAATTACAACCAAGTGCCTGCAATAAAAACCTTACAAGCGTTTGAACAAACTGCTCGATTAGGAAATGTGGCAAAAGCAGCAGAGGTTTTGAGCCTTACACCATCTGCTGTCAGTCATCAAATAGCAAAACTAGAAGAAATGATTGGTCAAAGTCTATTTATACGTGGTGCAAGAGGTGTTACATTAACTCCTTCTGGGGAGCGTTATTATCAAGAAGTTACTAATATCCTGCATAGCCTTGTATTAGCTACTGAACAAGCATCAAATAACAGTCCAAAAGATAGCTTATATATCCATTCTTCTCCAAGTTTTGGCCTATTGTGGCTAATGCCACGCCTTGAATCATTTAAAGAAAAATACCCTCTCATTCAGGTGAACTTGTCCTGTTCTTATGAAAATCTTCATTTTACGCGTGATAAAATTGATATTGATATTCGTCATGGCATTTCGAATTGGACAGGTGTCGAAATTAGAACGGTTCGGAGTGAAAAATTAGAAGTTCTTGCATCGCCAAAATTACTTGAACGTAGTCCAGTATTTAGGCCCAAAGATTTATTAAAAAAAGAGCTAATTTTATCAAAATCCACTCTGGTGACATGGCCTCAATGGTTTGCACACCAAGGCCTAAGTATTCCTGAATTTCCTTATACTTTTAGTTTTGATCGCTCTTACATGTCACTTGAAGCAGCCACACATGGCCTAGGATTTGTTTTAGAAAGCAACTTACTTACTCAGAATTATTTGGAATCAGGAAAGTTGGTTAAAGTATTTTCTGATGATTTCTCTATAGCTATATCTGCTCATCACTTAGTTTATCCTCGCACGCATGAAAACATTATGAAAGTGAACCATTTTTTAAACTGGATTAATGAAGAAATTAACAAAAGTAGTGAATGGTAAAACTTTTAAAGGTATTGAAGTCATGCGTGCACTACGTAAAGGACAACCATCATCATTCTACTATGGTCAGCCTCAGGGTGAAGTGTGTCTAATCAAAAGGGTTTCCGGTCTCTAAGCACTTTTTAAAGGGAACATCATCGACTCAAATCTCTATTTGCAACAGTGTCTCTCCGACAAACCCGGTACGGTTCACCTGGACAAATTCAAACAGAGAATCTCCAGATGATCCAAAATAGGATTGAGCATAATATTCATTTATTGAATTGAATATAAAAAATTTTCATGCGGATCAAGAATCATTATATTAAATTATATAATGTTGTTATTTCTCATGAAAATTAGCACCAAAATATAGGTGACTTTTATTGATTAAAATTTCCAATATGAAGTGACCAAAATACCCTTAAATGATCTAAATTTCTAAAAATTTCACCCCACTAAAAACTACACATAATAAATTAAATCATACACTTATAGTTAACATCATTTAATGGTATAAATCTCGGTGACCTTGCCAAGGTTGGGGTCGCGAGTTCGAGTCTCGTTTCCCGCTCCAGATTCAAAAAGCCCTGATCGAAAGATTGGGGCTTTTTTTATTAATTTTATTAAATATTTTTCTTTATAAGAGATCTTTATTCTCAAAAAAGTAAGTTTACAAAAGTGCTATATCAAAATTGGTGACCAAATGGTGCCTTCAATAAATCAAAAAGATAAGAACCCTTTTCTAAAACTGAACCGTACCGGGTTTGTCGGAGACTTTTTATTTAAGTTAGGACACCTGACCTAACGGGTTAATCTTATCATAGTATATTGCTTCAAACTCCTTGGTAAGATGGGTTAGCCGGATGCTTACCATTGCAGCTATTTACGAAGAACTGAAAAGTAGAATTGTCTTTAAAGCGATTGAATAAAAACTGAAATCACAAGCCTTTTTAGGCATAAGCAGCAATGTGACTCCAGTTTAAATTTGGCTTGATATGATTGTCTACTTCCTAGTGAGTTTTGCTGAACATTTAAGGAAAACTTAGCCACGCATATTAGGCTTAAAGATTACATCGCATTTACCAGTAATAGCCTTACCATTAACTTTAACTATGATAGATATTCCCTTTTGCCTTACCTATACATGCTTGTTGAATACTAGGGTATTATCAGATTGCGCTAGGCAGTTAAATACAGGGCTGCCAGGGAATTTTGCCAGAGAGTTGCCAACAGTTCAGATCTGGCTGCCAATTACGTAAGGAGATTAAGGTAAATTGAACCGCGTATTTTAACTGTATTTTCAGAGTGATTTCAGATCACTACGTAGCTAAGGCTTTTATAGATCGAAATGATAAATTCATAAATTGCTTTTCAAAAAAAAAGAAACTAATATGTTTCTTATATGACCTAAAAGCAATAAATGTATCTACAATGAATAAGTCTTTACTTCAGCAAATCAAAAAAAGACGAACCCAATTGGGCTTAAAGCAAGTTGATATGCAATCCCGTACAGGCATTTCAAGACAGCAATACCAAAAGCTGGAAAGTCAGGGTAACCCTCGATTAGAGACCTTAGAAATTATCGCGGCAGGATTAAATGCTCAACTGATGCTCATCCCTGATGATAAGGTTCATTTGATTAGACAATTATTGAATGATGAAATTGAAGTCACTATTGAAGATCAGGATGACTTAATGACTAACCCATGGAAGGGTCTTCTCGGAGGAGAGGAACCATGAATACTGTTGCCGTCCTGAAATTAACATTACATCACGCTGTCGTTGGATACTTGGCAGGATTTCAGAGCGGAAAAAATATTCTGGTTTTTACAGATTCTTTCCGCTTTGATCAGCAACGTCCGACCTTGAGCCTGCTGACTTCCCCCTTGTATCCTCAAGCGGATAAAATTTTAGAAAAGACCTATGTTACACATCAGCGTTTACATCCCTTGCTATCAAACTTGCTACCAGAAGGTGCATTACGCGAACTGATTGCACAAAGCCTCAAAGTACATATAGACAATGAATTTCAGTTATTGGCAGCTTTAGGTCATGATTTACCTGGAGCACTCATTGCGACTCCATTAGATCCAGAAGAAATTCCAGATGAAATAAAATTCAAATTGCAGATCTCTAATCCAGATCAGATCTTAAAGCAAGAGATCCGAACAGATAATAAGTTTTCCTTGGCCGGCGTCCAAATGAAGTTTTCCATGAAAGCCAAAGATGGGCGTTTTACACTAGTCCAGGCAACGGAATCGTCTCTACTCGGGGACTGGATTGTCAAAACTCCTTCTTCCAGACATGCTTTTGTTCCGCTAAATGAATATTCTATGATGAGCCTTGCAAAAATGGTCGGAATAGATGTCCCTGAGATTCGCTTGGTGGATATGGCACTCTTACAAGACCTTCCACCATTAAATTTACCCCAAGAGCAATATGCTTTTGCAATCAAAAGATTTGATAGACAGAATACTGCTGATACTACAGAGCTTATTCACATCGAAGACTTTGCTCAGATCTTCGGTGCATATCCACAGCAGAAATACAGCACCACAAATTATGAGCAGATAGGAAAGATCATTTATCAATTTTCAGATAACAAAATTATTGATATTCAGCAATTTGCCAGCCGCTTACTTGTCAATATTTTACTCGCCAATGGAGATGCGCACTTAAAAAACTGGAGTATGATTTATCATGATAAAAGTGCACCCAGATTATCTCCCGCATACGATATATTAATGACCAGTGTATATATTGAAAATGAGCGTCATTTCGCATTAAATCTTGCCAAAAATAAAGATTGGTATTTAGCTGAGATGAAACACTTTGAAGAATGGGCTGAAAAAGTCGGTGTTCCATGGCGTGTTATTGAAAAACAACTTCACGCGATCATGGACAAAGCACGGTCAGTATGGCCAGTGCTATTACTAGACTTACCTATGATTCCTGCTCATAAAGAAAAATTAAGAGAACATTGGAAAAAATTGCATCCAGACTTTCAGATACTTACAGATGATTAGGGTAACCTGAAACCAAACTAAAATTTCTCAAACAAGTTCATCACGTCATTTTCCGTCAGTTTCGCTTCTCCCTCATGATCGGTGCTTAAAATTGACTGTGCCAGTTCGGCTTTATTTTGCTGCAAGGCAATAATTTTCTCTTCTATGCTTTGGTTGGTAATCAGTTTATACACAAATACTGGCTTGTCCTGTCCAATCCGCCATGCACGATCTGAAGCTTGATCTTCAGCAGCAGGGTTCCACCATGGATCATAGTGAATGACCGTATCTGCGGCAGTTAGATTCAGACCGACCCCTCCTGCTTTCAGACTGATTAAAAATACCGGCACTTGTCCAGACTGAAATGCTGTAATGACCTCATCTCGCTTTTTGGTCTTTCCAGTCAGCTTCACATAGCCAATTTCTGCGTGATGGAGTTGTTGTTCAATCAGTTCCAACATTGAAGTAAACTGAGAGAAGATAAGAATTTTTCGCCCCTCTTCCACCATTGGAACAACCATATCCATCAACTGTTCAAGTTTGGCAGAATGCGCCTGCCCGGTTTTAACTGAATCCAGTTTCAGTAAGCTAGGATGGCAGCACACCTGACGTAGCTTCAGTAAGGCATCTAAAATTTGAATTTGACTACGTTTAAAGCCTTTTTCTGCCACAATTTTCTGAATGCTTGCCTGCATCGTGGCACGAACAGCCTCATATAGCTTGGATTGCTGCTCATTCATGTCAATATTGACTTCAATCGTGGTTTTTTCTGGCAACTCTTTGGCGACGTCAGTTTTCAAGCGACGTAAAATGAAGGGCTTAATCCGGTTGACCAACTTTTGTCTTAACTGCTCATCACCGCGCTTTTCAATCGGATGACGGTACTTTTTATTAAAAATTTCTTGTGAATATAAAAATCCTGGCATCAGGAAATAAAATAGTGCCCACAGCTCACCCAAATGATTTTCCATAGGTGTACCGGTTAGACATAGACGATGTCGCGCTGTTAATTGCCGTACTACCTGTGCAGCTTTGGCGCGCGGATTTTTGATATTCTGCGCCTCATCCAAAATGAGTTGATGATATTCATATTGCTTTAGTTGCTCTTCATCTCTCGCCAGAAGCGGATAGGTGGTTAACACAATATCATAGTGCGGAATCTGCTCAAAATACTGATGGCGATCGGGCCCCTGTAGCAGCAATACCTTGAGCTCAGGGGTAAATTTCTCCGCTTCTTTGAACCAGTTATGCATCAGCGATGTGGGTGCAACAATTAAGGCGGGTCTGTCCTGCAAATGACCAGCCTGCTTTTCCATGAGTAAGTGGGCTAAAGTTTGTGCTGTTTTACCCAAACCCATATCATCCGCCAGAATCCCACCATGCTGGGTTTCCCTTAAAAACTGTAACCAGCCTAAGCCCTGCTGCTGGTATGGACGCAACTCCCCCTGAAAACCTTGTGGTGTCGGCAGTTGTTGCTGATAGCCTTGTTTGAATTTCTGTACAAATTGCTGCAGGCGATCACTGACCTGCCATGTCATCCCAAGATTATGCTGCAATTCTAATAATTGACTCGCATCATAGCGATCAATACTGCGCTCTTCTTGCTGTAAAATGCTCTGCAGATGCAACAATACCGGCTTAATATCCCTAGCGGATAGAGCCAAATCAGGTTGATCAACTGCAGTTTTCACGGTGAAAATTTGACTGTCATGCAGATGAATAAAAGTCCGCGGATCAAGTAAATCAGGCTGTTCTTTCACCAAAGCCACAAGTGCATCAAGCAAATTATAAGAATTACCTGCACTGTCTTGAACCGTCGCCCCGATATTGAACCAGTCCTGCTGACCTTCAGATTCAGTGATAGAAATATTTAAATTTTCGACATATTGCAGGTTAAAGGGGCTGTTTTCCAGATGCTCTATCTGCCAGCCCATCAACTCAATTTGATTGATGGGCATGAGCTGTTTGATCCAGTCTCCATAGAAAGCAAAAACCATAGAATCAAGACGTTGTTTATCCAGTTTTAATTGCTGGTCATAACTAAGATCTTTCACCCACTTCAGTGATTCGACCAATAGCTGTAAACGCTGGATTGACTGTTGTTCCTGAACTAAGTCCCGAAGCTGTCGCACCATTTTGCCATGCTGTTCACCAATAAAACTGTCACCTGATGTACCTGCTTTAATTCGCCCACCTGCATAGGAGAATTCAATTTCAGCACAAACAGACTCTTCCCATTTCCAATCAAATTTATCTAAAACACCGAAGCGTAAAATTGGCTGGGGATTACCCTGTAAGACTTCAATCTCTTGAAGAAACCTAGGTTTCGGCAAGTTATGTATCGTTGTAGATTGATGAGTAAGCTGCTCAAACTCAGTCAAAACCGTCGCAGGCATCTCTGGCATCCGCCAAAGGTAGTACAGTAAATCCGATGTATATTCACTATAGAGTTGCCCTACCGTATTCTTGTGAATATCGATATAACAAAGTGGCTGACTTACAAGAATTTGAAGATGTGGATTCGATTTTAAATTGAGTCGAACATTTCCATTGACCAACTCAAAATCTAAGAGCTCAGTCTGTTTTTCAATGCTCTTTTGCCAAGAAAATTCAAGCTGATAGCTTTGTTCTGACCATGTAAGTGGAGCATCACTTTTTTGTTTCCAATAGACATCACCACTCTGAATGAAAGATTTAAAATGCTCTAAAACAATGCCTGATATATCAAGACTATTTCCATAAGAAAACTCATTCTGATTGAGCTTGGCATAATAATAAATTTGATTAAATAATTGTCGCTTCCCATCAGGCAAAGACAGACGTTTTTTTAGAATATTGCCATATTCAGTATAAGAACTGACACCTGTGATCGTCCCACTTTTATTACGTCTACCTTTGCGAACCTCAAGTTTTAACCCGAATAGACCTAAAGGCTGATCTAAATAATAAAGTAAATAATTACTCGTTGTCTTTTGCTGCTCTAACTGGGTATGTTGTAAATACTGCTTAAACTCACTTAACCAGCGTTGTGCTTGATTAATTGCAACCCGATCTTTTTGAGTGTGAGATGATGACTGAGAGTCAACATAGCTCTTCAGATATCCTTCTCGATATTCTTGATAAAATAATTTGGCTAAAGCAGCAGCATGTTTACAGTTATATCCAACCGGACAAGTGCAGTCGTCATCAATTAAACGGTCCTTTTTAAGATTATAGGTAATTGCAGTATCGTAATAATCTGTCCCTTCAATTTGGGCATACATCGTGACATCGTCATTTTCTTCAAAGAACTCAATCGTTTTCCTATCAATGTATTTAGCATAGCTCTGGCTGCGCTGAAGAGTTGCAGTACTAAAGCGAGATAGAAAATTGATCAATGAGGACATAATTACCAGAAACCAAAAATGTTTATACAATTATAACGGACAAAGCTGTCATTTCAGAATAGTAGGGCTTTGTTGCACAAAGATTTATAATTTGAAGCATCCCCCAACTCACTCAAATTTAAATTATAACTCGCTATCTGGTAGTGAACTTTGGTGTTTTTTCTATTGGCTGGGGCTTTGTTGCATAAATATGTAAGCATCTGATTTAAATAAATTTAATTTTGGATTAAAAAATAATCAAAACTTTTAAAATCATATAGTTATGAAATCTTTATGCAACAAAGCCTATTTGATATAAAACTGTTACACAAAATTGACAACATGTACAAAATTCTGTACATTTTAGATTGTAAAGTTCAATCACTATCATCTAGTCAGTAGCGTTTTAACACAGCTTACTTTATGAGGGAGAAATATATGCATGTATTTACATATACAGACGCACGTAACAACTTAAAATCTGTTTTAGATAAAGTTATTGATGATGCAGATGTCGCTTTCATTACAAGAAAAGAAGGCGGTCATGCTGTAGTAATGGGACAAGATCATTACGACAGTTTAATGGAAACGTTATATCTGCTTTCATCTCCAAATAATACCACTCGTTTAAACGAATCAATTGCTCAATTACGCGCAGGTAAAACCAAACAAAGAGAGTTGATTAAAGATGACGAGTCGTAATGTCGAATGGACTGAAAATGCCTGGGATGAATATATCTATTGGCAAACACAGGATAAAAAGATACTCAAACGTATCAATACCTTAATCAGAGAATGTCAAAGAACACCCTTTGAAGGAACTGGAAAACCAGAACCTTTAAAAGCAAATCTTTCAGGATTCTGGAGCCGTAGAATTGATGAGAAGCATAGATTAGTTTATGAAGTGACGGATGAACGAATTTCCATTATTCAATGTCGGTTCCATTACTAATAATATTCCCTATTCTTAGTATGGGAGAGTATTTTATGAGACTGAACCGTACCGGGTTTGTCGGAGAGTCAATATTCTGAGAGAATGTCCCGATGACAAAACCAAAATATACCCCTGAAATCCGAGATAGAGCGGTTCAATTATTGATTGAATCCGAAAAAGATTATCCTTCTACTTGGGCCGCAATCACAGCAATTGCGCCTAAGATTGGTTGTACTCCTGAAACACTTCGTGCCTGGCATCAAAAGCATTTAGATCAGCAAAATCCTATTAAAGTACAACAGATATCTGATCAAGAAAAAATGAAGCAAATGGAACGTGAAATTAAAGAATTAAAGCGTGCCAATGAAATTCTACGTAAAGCAGCCGCTTTTTTCGCCCAGGCGGAGCTCGACCGCCCACACAAATAATGGTGGATTTCATCCATAACAATAAAGATTTATATGGTGTTGATGTGATTTGTAGGATTTTACCGATCGCAGCTTCAACCTATTACCGGACTCTAGATCTCTGCGAAAATCCAGAACATCGAGCAAAGCGAGATTTACATGACTTGCATCATGCTGAGGAGATTAAACGAATTTGGAAGGAAAGTTCAGGTCGGTATGGTGTACGTAAAGTCTGGCAAAAACTGAAACGTGAAGGCTATATTATTGCACGCTGTAGTGTTGCTCGATTAATGAAAAAGCTAGGTATACAAGGTGTTTGGCGAGGTAAGAACAAACAAACCACCCGTAGCCGAGATGACCAAAAACGAGCACCTGACTTGGTGAAATGGAGTTTTAGAGCTGATCAGCCTAGCTGTTTAATGATCAAATCTTTATTCAGACTCTCTCTACGCATGGTCACAGGTTTTGTTCAAAGCCTGATTAAACTATGTGGATTAAGTTGGACAGCGCCAGATTACAGTACGCTTTGTCGAAGACAAAAACATATTGATATTGCGATTAGCTATCAAAAAAATAGTGATGGGTTACATCTACTTGTAGACTCAACTGGCTTGAAGTTTCTAGGTGAAGGTGAATGGAAACGTAGGAAACATGGACCTGAATATCATCGCCAATGGCGTAAGC
Source organism: Acinetobacter sp. YH12112 (assembly GCF_013418945.1). Lineage (NCBI taxonomy): Bacteria > Pseudomonadati > Pseudomonadota > Gammaproteobacteria > Moraxellales > Moraxellaceae > Acinetobacter > Acinetobacter sp. YH12112. The sequence goes on from NZ_VPBA01000011.1 coordinate 13,797, forward strand.
TGCATATTGGTATCGATGCTGAAACCCTGCAAATACGTGCAGTACAGCTTACTACAAATAATGTGAGCGATTCGCAAGTACTCGGTGATTTACTTGCTCAAATTCCTTTAGATGAACGAATTGATTCGGTCTATACCGATGGTGCTTACGATACGAAGCACTGCAGACAAGTCATTTTAGATCGAGCTGCACATGCGATCATTCCACCAAGGAAAAATGCAAAGCCAAGGAAAGATCAGAAATTGAGATCTTTAGAGCGGAATGAATTACTAAAAACAGTGAAACGTTTGGGAAGAACGCTTTGGAAAAAGTGGTCTGGTTATCATCGTCGAAGTTTGGTTGAAACTAAGATGCATTGCATCAAATTATTAGGTGATAAATTAACGGCAAGGAGTTTTCCTCGTCAGGTAAATGAGATCCATGCACGCATAGCCGTATTGAATAAATTTACAGAATTAGGTCGTCCTCATACCCAAGTTGTCACTTGAGTTTTGTTCAAATGAGCAGAGTGCTGCCTTTTAAATCTTTGTGCAACAAAGCCGGTGAGATTTATAAAAATCCCACCCTAAAATGCAAATAGCCCTTTAAACCGAACCTATGGAGCTAAACATGAAATTCCGTATTGAAAACATGACCTGTGGTGGCTGCGCGCGCAGTGTCACGGCTACGATTAAAGATCTGGATGAAAATGCCACTGTGAATATTGATGGGGCCACTAAACTGGTCGAAGTTGAATCGACAGCCAGTGAGTCTGAGATTGTTGCAGCTTTAACCGAAGATGGTTTCCCGCCTGTGGCTGCCTGATGGTTGTCGAGTTAGATCGCGAAAGTGATCTTATGAAATCATATAGCCAGATGGCTTTGTTGCACAAAGATTTCATAACTATATGATTTTAGAAGTTTTGATTATTTTTTGATCCAAAATTAAATTTATTTAAATCAGATGCTTACATATTTATGCAACAAAGCCTAGCCAGATAAAAAATGCCTGATCGAATCAGGCATTTTTTATTTTAGTGATTATACTGATGAGATTTTATCCGGGGTCATCAGCGCCTGATTAATATATAGCTTAATCAGGCGTTCACGTGAACCAATCGCTTTTTGATAATTGGTCGAATTTAATAATAGTGAAGCACCATAAGTCACGGTCCAGATATAAGACAAATAATCCCGAATCGACATGGCACTTTCTAAAGCCACCAGATAATCATGGGTTATGTCTTTAATCCGGATAATCCGTTCTTCGCGAATCCGATAAAGCTCCTGAAATAAATCTTTCAGATTTTTTTCGTTATTGGTTAAACGCTCTTCAATCACATGCAACAGGATGGTGCGATTGGAATTGAGCATGTGATAGAGCATATATTGCGAAACATAATTTTTAATATCGTTATTATATTTTTTTGATATTTCCAGAATTCTTTTTTCATTCAGAATGATGAGTTCTAAATATAACTGGTTCTTGCTTTTAAAATGCTTGTAGATGGTTCCTTTGGCGATGTCCAGTTCTTCAGCAAGTTCACTCAAGGTGATGTCCTGATTATTATCAAGCAGTAGACTTTCTGCCATGCTCAGGATCTTCTCTTTACGAAGAAGAAAGTTCTGCTGTCTTACAGTCGTCATTTTCTTGACTCATCATTTTAGAAAAGGAACCTACTAAGAATATGCTATTTTCACAGGTATAGCTATAAAACTAAGGTCGTGATATTTATCTAAATTTGTATATTTATTCAACATTTCTTGTAGAAAAAAGTCATATACAGCTGCGCTAAAAATATTGTCAAGAAAACTGAACCCTAGAGATCAACTTTGCTAAATAAAATTCCATTTTCAGCATAATTATTTTATTGTTTCAGCACATCAAGTGAAATCATTATTCGGTTTAAGACCGTCCTGGCAAAGGATTATAACGGTGAATAAAGAATCATTTTAAGCCTGCTTGGTTCAGTAAATAACGGTGACATGAAGCTTTGGTTTTTAAATTTTATGTCGCTTATTTAGTTGAATGAGATTTACTGCTGGATTAATTCGAGATGATGACTTTCGATTGATATGCATTGATTGAAGTAAAATCATAAAAAAGATTTTCATTAATCAATGATTATAAAACGCTCAGCAACAGAATTGAGTATCACCAGTTAAGGAATGTAAGAATGCCTATTTATAATGCGCCGCTAAAAGACATGGAATTTATTTTAAATGATGTGTTTCAAGCTGAACAATTTTGGCAAGGTAATGAAAATCTTGCACATTTAGATATGGCAACTGCAAATGCAATTCTGGAAGAGATGGCCAAATTTTCCAAGAATGTCATTCTTGACCTGAATCGTCCTGCGGATGAAGAAGGTGGTGCTCAGTTTAAAGATGGTGAAGTGACCACACCTACAGGCTTTAAAGATGCCTTTAAGCAGTTTGCTGAAGGTGGCTGGGTAGGTTTAGGTGCCAGTGAAGAATGGGGCGGGCAGAATATGCCAAAAATGCTGACCGTGCTGGCCGATGAAATGATCTGGAGTACCAATCCATCATTTATGCTTTACCCGCTGTTAACCGTGGGTGCAGGCATGGCGATTAATGATCGTGCTTCACAAGAACAGAAAGAAACCTATTTACCAAAATTCTATACGGGCGAATGGTCGGGCACCATGTGTCTGACTGAGCCACATTCGGGTACTGATCTTGGCATAATCAAAACCAAGGCTGAACCCAATGAAGATGGCAGCTATAACATCAGTGGCACCAAAATCTTTATTACCAGCGGTGAACATGACCTGAGTGAAAATATCATTCATCTGGTGCTGGCGAAAACACCAAATGCACCCGCCGGTTCACGTGGGATTTCCCTGTTTATTGTACCGAAATTTCTAGTGAATGCAGATGGTTCACTCGGTGAACGTAATGCAGTATCTGCGGGTTCAATCGAACATAAGATGGGAATTAAAGGCTCGGCGACCTGCGTCATGAACTTTGATGGTGCCAAAGCTTATATGGTCGGTAACGAAAATGAAGGACTGGCCGGCATGTTCGTGATGATGAACTACGAACGCCTGTCGATGGGAATTCAGGGCATTGGCGCGGCAGAATTTGCTTATCAGAATGCGGCACAATATGCGACAGACCGTTTACAGGGACGCGCCTCGACCGGTGCGAAATCACCGGAAAAACCAGCCGATTCGATTCTGGTACATGGTGATGTGCGCCGGATGTTGCTGAATGTGCGCGCCAACAATGAAGCATCTCGTGCCTTTGCTGTCTATGTCGGTCAGCAGCTGGATATCACCAAATATTCGACCGATGCTGAAGCTGTGCGTAAAGCGACCGACCGTGTGGCTCTGTTAACCCCAATTGCCAAAGCATATCTGACTGATAAAGCATTGGATTCTGCACTGGAAGCGCAAATGTGCTTCGGTGGTCATGGTTATATCCGTGAATGGGGTATGGAACAATGTATTCGCGATCTGCGCATTTCACAGATTTATGAAGGCACCAATGGTGTACAGGCAATTGACCTGATTGGCCGTAAAACCACCAAATGTAAAGGTGCTTATATTGCAGAGTATATCGCTGAAATCCGCGAGTTCGCCCAAGGTCTGGATGATTCATTGACGGTTAAAGCGGCGACATTAGAGACCTGTCAGCAACTGGAAGACATCACCGGCTTTATCCTCGAGCAGTCTCAACTGAATCCGGACTTTGCCAACTCGATTGCGGTCGATTATCTGCATGCGGTGGGTTTGCTCAGCTTTGTGTATATGTATGCGCGTATCAGCAAAGCTGCATCAACGAAAGACGATAGCTATTTCCAGAACAAATTGGTACTGGCGAACTATTATGTCGCCAAAATTCTCCCGGATTTGAGTGCCCGAATTCAACGTATTCAGGCAGGTGCAGAACTGGTCATGCAATTACCTGAAGACTATTTCACTGCACAGGCTTAAACCGGCAAATATTGCGAAGGACAAACACTGCAGAGCTGCTACTGTGCGGTGTTAAATAACAATGATGAAAAAGGATGAGATTAGAATGATTGTAATTGTAGAAGCTGTACGTACCGCAATGGGCGGTTTTCAAGGCTCACTTTCAAGCTGTACGGCGCCTGATTTGGGTGCTGTGGCGATCAAGGAAGCTGTAGCTCGTGCAGGTTTAACTGCAAACGATATTGATGAAGTAATTATGGGCTGTGTACTGCCGGCGGGTTTAAAACAGGGCCCGGCACGTCAGGCCATGCGTCAAGCCGGCTTACCGGATTCAACAGGCGCCACCACGATCAATAAAATCTGTGGCTCAGGCATGAAAGCGGTGATGCAGGCAGCAGATGCAATCAAAGCGGGTTCGGCTGAAATTGTGGTCGCAGGTGGCATGGAATCTATGTCTAATGCGCCATATTTGATGGACAAGGCACGTGCCGGTTTCCGTATGGGACATGGCAAAGTCACGGATCACATGTTCCAGGAAGGTCTGGAAGATGCAGAAACAGGTCTGTCGATGGGAATTCTGGCACAGGAAATGGCAGATAAAAAAGGCTATACACGCGAACAGCAGGACGATTATGCCATTGGCTCATTAAACAAAGCGGTGACGGCTGTTCAGCAAGGCTTCTTTAAAGATGAAATCGTAGCAGTCACTGTCAGTAACCGTAAAGGCGATGTGGTGGTTGAGCAGGATGAACAGCCTTTAAATGCCAAAGCGGACAAAATTCCAAGCTTGCGTCCAGCCTTCAAAAAAGACGGAACCATTACCGCAGCAAATGCCAGTTCAATTTCAGACGGTGCTTCAGCACTGGTGGTCACCTCTAGTGAAATTGCTGCACAGCGTAACTTAAAACCGCTGGCTAATATTTTGGCCTATGCCAGCCATTCGCAGCATCCTTCGGAATTCACCATTGCACCTGTCGGTGCGATTGAAAAAGTCCTGAAAAAAACCGGTTGGGATGCCGCTGATGTGGACCTCTGGGAAATTAATGAGGCTTTTGCCATGGTGACGATGCTAGCCATTGATGGCTTTAAACTGGATACTGCAAAAGTCAACATCAACGGTGGCGCATGTGCGCTCGGTCATCCACTGGGGTCTTCTGGTTCCCGTATTATTGTGACCTTGATTCATGCCTTAAAACGTACTGGTGGCAAGAAAGGTATTGCCGCACTGTGTATCGGTGGCGGTGAAGCAACTGCGATTGCAGTGGAACTGGTTTAAGTCCAGCCAAAATTCAATGCTCGAATTAGCAAAATTAATTATTGATTGATTTAGACGCTAATGCTCTTGGTTCATCAGGAGCAGATGCCTCTTTATTTTATATTTTTGAGATTTTTTATGAAGGGTTTAGAGCGCATTCGTTTGCTCCGATTACAAGATAAAGTCGTATCTGTCGAAAAAGCACTACAACTGATTCAAGATGGCGATGTAGTTGGTTTAAGTGGTTTTGGGGGGGCAGGTGAAGCGAAAACTGTGCCTTTGGCCTTGGCTGAATATGCACAGAAGTATCCAATTCATATTACCTTGGCGACAGGTGCAAGTCTGGGGAACCGGATTGATGGAAAACTCAATGAAGCACATGTCATAACCCGCCGTTATCCTTATCAGGCAGATCCTTCTTTACGTAAAGCGATTAATGCCGGTGAAGTGATGTATGTCGATCAGCATCTCTCTGAACTGGCCGATAATATCCGTCATAAAAACTTGCCAGCGATTAATGTGGCTGTAATTGCTGCAACTGCGATTACTGAAGACGGTCAGATTATTCCGACAGGCTCTTGCGGAAATTCTGCAAATTTCATCGAAATGGCAGATCGGGTCATTATTGAAATTGATATGACGATTAATCCCGCGCTAGAAGGTGTTCACGATATCTATGTACCTCAAGCGCGCCCAAACCGCGAGCCAATTCCTCTGACTCAAGCCAGTGACAAAATTGGAACAATCGGGATTCATGTTGCACCTGAAAAAATTTCTGCGATTGTCATCAATGAGATTCCAGACACTTCCTTTGGCATGGACGAACCGGATCAAGAAACGCTGGCGATTGCCAGTCACCTGATTCATTTCTTTGAACAGGAAGTGGCAGCAGGGCGTTTACCTGAAAATCTGGGGCCGCTGCAATCCGGTGTGGGCTCCGTGGCCAATGCGGTCTTTGCCGGCTTCGAACATTCCAATTTCAATAATCTGGAAATGTATTCTGAAGTCTTGCAGGATTGCACTTTCCAGCTTATCGATTCAGGCAAGATGGCCTTTGCTTCAGGTTGCTCCATGACCCTGACCGATGACTGTGCCGCACGAGTGATGAACAATTTTGATCGATACAAAGATAAAATTGTCTTGCGTCCACAGGAACTTTCCAATAATCCTGAACTGATTCGCCGTCTCGGGATTATTGCGATTAATACAGCACTTGAGTTTGATATTTACGGAAATGTGAATTCAACCCATGTTACTGGAACCAAGATGATGAACGGCATTGGAGGCTCGGGAGATTTTACCCGTCATGCGCATATTGCCATCTTTGTGACCAAATCCTATGCCAAAGGTGGTGCGATTTCTTCAGTCGTTCCCCTAGTCAGCCATACCGACCATACCGATCATGACGTTGATATTCTGGTGACTGAGCAAGGTTTGGCAGATCTGCGTGGTTTGGCACCGCGTGAACGTGCCCGCAAGATTATCGATATCTGTGCTCATCCAGATTACCGTGATAGTTTAAATTATTATTTTGAACGTGCCTGCGCGCGTGGTGGTCAGACACCACATTTATTGAATGAAGCTTTGTCTTGGCATGCCCAATTTGAAGAAACCGGTTCAATGAAAACCGCTTAATACGTTTAATCGCGTTGATCATTAAATAAAGCCCGTTGTATACGGTAATGCCAGTCAGTTAAGAGATTGACTGGCTTTTTCTTGGGTATTTTTGAGGTTTTCCTTTTACAACCCTTGGATAACTCCTCAATACCGCCTTTATTATTGATGTGTTCTCACGAGCAATTGTTGGATGGAAAGTATCTACACGGATGAATACAGATATGGTGCTTGATGCATTAGAACAAGCATTGCACGATCGAGGCATGCCAAAGAATGTGATTCATCATTCCGATAGAGGTGTTCAATATCTTTCCATTCGCTATACCAATCGTTTAGAAGCTGCAAATTTACGAGCATCAGTCGGTACAACTGGTGATTCATACGATAATGCTCTGGCTGAAACGGTGAATGGCTTATACAAAACAGAGGTGATTGAATATTTAAAAGCAGATTGGCAAGGTTTAGCAGATGTACAACTTGCGACACTAAACTGGGTAGATTGGTTCAATAAAAAGCGTGTACACAGTGCACTGGGTTATGTATCGCCTTTTGAGTTTGAAGCAATATACTATGATAAGATTAACCCGTTAGGTCAGGTGGCCTAGCTTAAATAAAAAAGTCTCCGACAAACCCGGTACGGTTCAGTTTTTGCATAGACCCAAGTGTTAAATCATCATTGCGATTCTTGCGTACCACACCATGGGCACGTGAAAAAGTAGAAAGCTTATATTTGTACGTCTTACGCCAAAAGGCAAAACAGAAACCGTAGCCCCAGGCAACACCCCTCTCATTATAAAATTATACCAGTCAGTAAAACACCTTTAGATTAAGCATGTGTATGTTGGTTATTATTGTTGATTATCACAATAAATTAGTGACCAAAAATCAAAGTACCCCACCCTACCTTAACTTACACCACACAAAATAAAAACTCTATATAACTGTTATATATAGAGTTTATTAAAATACAAATTATGTTATTTAGTGTATTTTATGTCGGTGACTCTTGCCAAGGTTGGGGTCGCGAGTTCGAGTCTCGTTTCCCGCTCCAAATTCAAAAAGCCCTGATCGAAAGATTGGGGCTTTTTTATTGCCTATTCTAAAATTTTTGAACCTCACCCCAAGCCTGTTCGCCATTCCTGTTTTATCTGGCTGATTTAAATCGTAGTCTAAATGTATAAAAGCGTTTTTAAAAAAATTCCTGGTTTTTGCGGCTTGCTGTTTATATTTTTTTTACAGATCAATTGCTTAAATATTCTGCACAATTCAAGCTTTTTCCAGACACCGGCCCTTTTCAAGCCAGCAGCCACTGTGTATAACAATGAAGCAGACCGGGAAACGGATAAGCATAGGCAAAACCTACGAAAAAGCGTTAGACTATGCCACAATTAATGTCATGAAAATGTCCGTTGAGACAAAAAGAAGGTGAAGGTTGATGCCGCTCAATACAGTTGAAGAGCTCGTAGCAGATATCCGTGCAGGAAAAATGGTTATCCTGATGGATGATGAAGATCGTGAAAATGAAGGCGATTTAGTCATGGCTGCCACGCATGTTCGCCCGGAAGACATCAACTTTATGATCACCCATGCCCGCGGTCTGGTCTGCCTGACCCTAAGCCGTGAGCGTTGCCAGCAGTTAAACCTGCCACTCATGGTCGATGCCAACGGCGCCCAGCATGGCACCAACTTTACCCTGTCGATTGAAGCCGCAGAAGGCATCACTACCGGAATTTCCGCGGCTGAACGTGCGCATACTATTCGTACTGCGGTTGCTGCTCATGCCAAACCGGCCGATATTGTCCAGCCGGGTCATATTTTCCCGCTGATGGCACAACCAGGTGGTGTGCTGCACCGCGCCGGACATACTGAAGCCGGCTGTGACCTGTCCCGTTTAGCCGGTCTAGAACCTGCTTCGGTGATTTGTGAAATTATTAAAGAAGATGGCACCATGGCGCGCCGTGCCGACCTAGAAGTGTTTGCAGAAAAACACGGTCTGAAAATGGGCACCATCGCCGACCTGATCCATTACCGCATGACCAATGAACAAACCGTTGAGCGTCTGGATCAGCAGACTATTGATACCGAATATGGCAGCTTTGACCTGTATCGTTACCGTGAACTGGGTAACCCGGATATTCATCTGGCGCTGGTCAAAGGTGAGCCAAAAGATGGCGTGACCACCGTTCGCGTGCATGGTTTTAACCCAACCCGTGACCTGCTAAAACTGAACAAGCAGGATGGTGAACCGGCCTGGAATCTGGACCGTGCCTTAAAAGAAATTGCCAATAGTGATCGTGGCGTATTGGTCTGGATTGGCCAGCGTCATCTGCAAGATTTAGGTCCGGCACTGGACAGCTTAAATGCACCGAAGAAAAGTAAATCCAATGCGGCGCTGTCTCAGCAGTATCAGACCATTGGGGTAGGTGCACAGATTTTACGTGATTTAGGTGTTGAAAAAATGAAGCTGCTCAGCTCGCCATTACGTTTCAATGCCTTGTCCGGCTTTAACTTGGAAGTGGTGGAATACGTCACCGCACAACAAACAACTTAAGAAATCATCGAGGTTTGCTATGGCAGTTCGCCGTATTGAAGGTATGTTACATCTCGCGAGCGAAGGCCGTTACGCGATTTTAGTTGGTCGTTTTAATAGCTTTGTGGTGGAACATTTGCTGGAAGGTGCCATCGACACATTGAAACGTCATGGTGTATCAGAGGATAATATCACTGTTGTTCATGCACCAGGGGCGTGGGAACTTCCGGTTGTTGCGAAAAAACTGGCAGCATCTGATCGTTTCGATGCCATTATTGCACTGGGCGCGGTGATTCGTGGCAGTACGCCTCACTTCGACTTTGTTGCAGGCGAATGTGCCAAAGGTTTAGGCGTGGTTGGCCTGGACACTGGCTTACCGGTCATTAACGGTGTATTGACTACGGATAGTATCGAACAAGCGATTGAACGCTCGGGTACAAAAGCAGGTAATAAAGGTAGCGAAGCTGCTTTAACTGCAATTGAAATGGTTAACTTGTTAAAGGCTATTTAACGCTATGTCGCAAACACTTCAAGCAACTTATGCAGCAAAACGTAAAGCACGTCGTTTTGCTGTACAAGGAATTTATGAATGGCAGATGAGCCACAATCCGGTGCACGAGATTGAAGCACGCACGCGTGTCGAAAATGCCATGCACAAAGTGGATCTCGGCTATTATCATGAATTGTTGACTCAAGTGGTTGCCAATCATGAAGCATTGGATGCGCTCTTAATCCCTGTGCTTGACCGCGAAATTGATGCCCTTGACGGCGTTGAACTCGCAACCCTTCGTCTGGGCGCCTATGAATTGAAAGAACATCTGGAAATTCCATATCGCGTGGTTTTAGACGAAGCCATTGAGCTGGCAAAACATTTTGGCGGTGCAGACAGCCATAAATACATTAACGGTGTTCTTGACCGTTTGGCCAGCTCATTACGTGCAGCAGAAAAACAGCAATCTAAATAATTGACAGATTGATGCGATGGCTGAGTTTTCCATTATTGACACCTATTTCAATCGGCAGCACGGTAGTTCTGTCGACTTAGGTGTTGGTGATGACTCAGCCGTGCTGACTCCTCCCCCACAGCAACAGCTGGTGATTTGCGCCGACACGCTGGTTGCTGGACGACACTTCCCATTAGATACTGATCCACATGCCATTGGCTGGAAATCTGTTGCAGTCAATCTCTCCGATATTGCTGCCATGGGTGCCACGCCGCACAGTATTCTACTGGCCTTGAGCCTATCCCAAATTGATCACGACTGGCTGAAAGCCTTTAGCCAGGGTCTGTATGATTGCTGCGATCAATTTGGGGTGCGCTTAATTGGTGGAGATACCACCCAAAGTCCGCATTTAACCTTATCCGTGACCGCCTTGGGCTGGATAGATACCGGTCAGGCGATTACCCGCGCCGGTGCCCAGCCGGGTGATTATATCTGTGTCAGCGGCACCGTCGGTGATGCCGCCTTTGGCCTGAAGCATCCAGGTCATGCACTGCAGCAGCGTCTGGATTATCCAACCCCGCGCTGCGAACTGGGCCAGCAACTGAAAGGTCTGGCCTCGAGCATGATTGATGTTTCAGATGGTCTGGCCCAAGACCTCGGACATATTCTTAAAGCCTCAAAGGTTGGCGCCACGCTGGATCTGGATCTATTACCGCTCAGCGACACTCTGCGTCATTTACCTGACACACAGCGCTGGCAATATGCGCTGGCTGGCGGCGATGACTATGAACTGTGCTTTAGCATCAGCCCGCAGCATTTTGAACAACTTTTACAACAACCGCTGAATGTCCGCGTTACCAAGATTGGACAAATTCATGCAGCACCCGAACTTCATTTTGTGCAGAATGGCGTAGATCATTCGCTCCAATTCCAGGGATACCAACACTTTGCCTAAACCTGCCATTCATTTTAAAGCGATGAGCTGGCCCGACCGCCTGGTTGTCTTCTGTGGGGTCGGGTTTGGATCAGGCCTGTTACCCAAAGCTCCCGGCACCTTCGGCTCGGCTTTTGCGCTGCTATTTATTCCGCTGTGGCTGTGGCTTGGTTTTGCCTATTCGGTTGTGGCGATTCTGCTGATGTCACTGGTCGGGATTTATATCTGCGGGCAAACCGCACGGGTGATGGGCGTCCATGATGATGGCCGTATTGTCTGGGATGAATTTGCCGGACAGTCGATTACCTTTTTACCGCTGATCTATTTTGGCCAGATGAATACGATGTGGGTCATTGCAGGCTTTGCCCTGTTCCGGCTGTTTGATGTCTGGAAACCCTGGCCCATCCGGGTGATTGACCGTCAGGTCGATGGCGGCTTTGGCATTATGCTGGATGATCTGATTGCCGGACTTTGGGCAGCAATCTGTATTTTAATTTATCTTTATTTTATTTTGGTTTAGCAATAACTAGGATTATACATGTCTACCACCGTGATTATTCTTGCCGCAGGGAAAGGAACGCGTATGCGCTCCAGCCTTCCGAAAGTGCTTCAACCCCTTGCAGGACGCCCGCTTCTGGGTCACGTGATTGAAACGGCACAACAATTACAAGCAGATAATATTATTACCATTTATGGCCATGGCGGCGAACAGGTACAACAGGCCTTTGCCCATGAAACGGTTCAATGGGTGGAACAGGCCGAGCAGCTCGGGACCGGACATGCGGTCCAAATGGCGCTGCCGGTACTGGGTCAAGATGGTGTTTCAATTATTCTATCCGGTGATGTGCCGTGCATTAGCCAGGCCACCTTACAGCAACTGGTCGAGGCCAGTCAGGCTACCGGCATTGGTCTGGTCACGTTAACCCTGCCAGATGCGACCGGTTACGGCCGTATTGTACGTGACAATGGCCAGATTCAGGCCATTGTTGAACACAAAGATGCTTCTGAGACACAGCGCCAGATTCAGGAAATCAATACCGGCATTTACTGCGTTAGCAATGCCAAACTGCATCAATGGTTACCAAAACTGTCCAATGACAACGCACAGGGCGAATACTACCTGACCGATATTGTGGCCATGGCCATTGCCGATGGCATGCAGGTGGCTTCGGTGCAGCCGGAACGGGCCTTTGAAGTCGAAGGTGTCAATGACCGGGTGCAACTGGCCGCATTAGAACGTGAATTTCAAAGCTTCCAAGCCAAACAGTTAATGCAGCAAGGCGTGCATCTGATTGATCCAAGTCGTTTTGACCTGCGTGGCAACCTAACCGTGGGCAAAGACGTCCGTATCGACATCAATGTGATTATTGAAGGTGAAGTCGAACTCGGTGATCGGGTTGAAATTGGCGCAGGCTGTGTGATTAAAAACAGCAAAATTGCGGCCGGTACCAAAGTTCAGCCGTATAGCGTCTTTGAAAATGCTGTTGTCGGTGAAGATGTACAGATTGGTCCATTTGCCCGCCTGCGTCCGGGTGCAGTGCTGGCCAATGAGGTGCATATTGGCAACTTTGTTGAAGTCAAAAACACCCAAATTGGTGTCGGCTCCAAAGCCAATCACTTTACCTATTTAGGCGATGCAGAAGTCGGCGCCGGTTCCAATATTGGCGCAGGCACCATTACCTGTAACTATGACGGCGCCAATAAATTCAAAACCATCATTGGCGATGCGGCTTTCATTGGCTCAAACAGCTCGCTGGTGGCACCAGTAACCATTGGCAACGGCGCAACGGTGGGTGCCGGCTCGGTAATTACCCGTGATGTGGCTGACCATAGCCTGGCCTTTGAACGCTCAAAACAGTTGAGTAAAGATAATTATCAACGTCCCCAAAAACTGAAAAAATAAGAGGAAAAGATTATGTGTGGTATCGTCGGTGGCGTTGCAGAACGTAATATTAGCAATATCCTGATTGAAGGCTTAAAGCGTCTGGAATACCGTGGCTATGATTCTGCCGGTCTGGCGCTAATCAATGGCGGTCATGTATTACGTGAACGTCGTGTCGGGAAAGTGGCCAATCTGGAACAGGCGGTTATTGAAGCCGAATTAACCGGTTCATTGGGGATCGCACACACACGCTGGGCGACTCATGGCAAGCCAACTGAAAATAATGCCCATCCGCATATTTCAGGCAATGTGGCGGTGGTGCATAACGGAATTATTGAAAACTTCCAGGAACTCAAAGATGATCTGGAAGCGCTTGGCTATGTGTTTACCTCACAAACCGATACCGAAGTGGTTGCGCATCTGGTCAATGATGCCCTGAAATCAACCCCAAGTTTACTGGAAGCGGTGAAACAGGTAGTGCCACAGCTCAAAGGTGCCTATGCACTCGGTATTATCCATACCGATCATCCGGATGAGCTGATCACGGTTCGTGAAGGTTCACCACTGGTAATTGGCGTCGGGATTGGCGAGAACTTTATCAGCTCGGACCAGCTGGCTTTGTTGCCAATTACCAACCGCTTTATTTATCTGGAAGAAGGCGATATTGCCCGTTTAACCCGTGAAACCATCGAAGTTTTTGTGGATGGTCAGCTGGTGAATCGTCCGGTGAAAGAGCTGGATGCGACGGTCAGCAATGCCTCTAAAGGTGAATACAAGCACTACATGCTTAAAGAGATTTATGAGCAGCCAGAAGCGATTCAGCAAACCATTTCTCAGGCCTTAAATGGCAATGCACTGCGTGAAGATTTTCTGGCCCAGGCCGAGCAGGACTTCGCCAGCATCCAGCAAGTGCAGATTATTGCCTGCGGTACCAGCTACCATGCTGGCATGATTGCCAAGTACTGGTTTGAACAGCTGATTGATGTGCCGTGTCAGGTCGAAATTGCCAGCGAATACCGCTATCGTACGCCGGTGATTGTTAACAATACCCTGTACATCTGTATTTCCCAGTCAGGTGAAACGGCCGATACCTTGGCTGCACTGCGCGATACCCAAAAACGTGCTGCGGCCAAAGCGCTGAACATTTGCACTATGGCAATTTGTAACGTAGCCACCTCGTCAATGGTGCGCGAAACCCATCACAGCCTGTTAACCCTGGCTGGTCCGGAAATTGGCGTGGCATCAACCAAAGCCTTTACCACGCAGCTGGCTGCGCTGATGCTGCTGATTCTGAAGATTGGTCAGGTCAAACAGAGCATTGCAGACAAGACCGTTACCGAGATTATCGCGGAATTGTGGCATACGCCAAAAGTGATTCTGGATACCCTGCAACATAACCCGGCGATTCTGCACTTATCCGAGCTGTTTGTGGAAAAGAACCACTGCCTGTTCCTCGGCCGTGGCACCCAGTTCCCGATTGCGCTTGAAGGTGCCCTGAAGCTGAAGGAAATTTCCTATATTCATGCCGAAGGTTATGCCGCCGGTGAGCTGAAACATGGTCCGCTAGCTCTGGTCGATAATGAAATGCCGGTGGTGATTCTGGCACCAAAAGATGACATGCTGGATAAACTGAAATCCAATATGGAAGAAGTACAGGCCCGTGGTGGTGAGCTGTTTGTCTTTGCTGATGAGCACAGCGGCATTAAAACCAAAGAGCGTCAGCATGTGGTACATATTCCATCAATCAGTGCGGTGCTGGCGCCAATTGTCTACAGTATTCCGGTCCAGCTGCTGTCCTATCATGTCGCGGTACTGCGCGGTACCGATGTGGATCAGCCACGTAACCTGGCCAAATCGGTGACGGTAGAATAAGCAAAACAGAAAAAGGCTGGTTCACCGGCCTTTTTTCTTCTGCATGGAGAACAAATAATGACCCAACTGACTTGCTTTAAAGCTTACGATATTCGCGGCAAACTGGGCAGCGAGCTGAACGAAGAGATTGCCTATAAAATAGGCCGTGCCTATGGCCAGATTTACCAGCCAACAACTGTGGCGATTGGCTGCGATATCCGTTTAAGCAGTGAAGACTTAAAACAGGCCACCATCCAAGGCCTGAATGATGCAGGTGTAAATGTCCTTGATCTGGGTATGACTGGCACCGAAGAAGTCTATTTTGCCGCTTTCCATCTGGATGTCCAGGGCGGGATTGAAATCACTGCCAGTCACAACCCGATGGACTATAACGGCATGAAACTGGTGCGCGAGAATGCCCGTCCCATCAGTGCCGATACTGGCTTAAAAGAAATTCAGGCCTTAGCAGAAGCTGGTACATTTACCGAAGTTACAGCCAAAGGAACCACACAGTCCTACAATATTTTGCCGGAATTTGTAGATCATCTGATGACCTATATTGATCCAGCCAAGATTCGCCCAATGAAGCTGGTGGTGAATGCCGGCAATGGTGCTGCAGGTCATGTCATTGATGCGATTGAAGACAAATTCAAGGCCCTGAATGTTCCGGTGGAGTTTGTCAAAATTCACCATGAAGCCGATGGCACGTTCCCGAATGGGATTCCGAACCCGATTCTGGTAGAAAACCGCGACAGCACCCGCGAGGCAGTACTGGCACACAGTGCAGATCTGGGCATTGCCTGGGATGGCGACTTTGACCGCTGCTTCCTGTTTGATGAAAAAGGTCAGTTTATTGAAGGCTATTACATTGTGGGGCTGTTAGCCCAAGCCTTCTTGTTGAAACAGTCCGGTGAAAAAATTGTGCATGATCCGCGACTGGTCTGGAACACTTTTGATGTGGTGGAACAGTATCAGGGGGAAGCGATTCAGTCTAAATCTGGGCATGCCTTTATTAAAGATGTGATGCGTGAGCACAACGCGGTTTATGGCGGAGAAATGAGTGCCCACCACTATTTCCGTGACTTTGCCTATTGTGATAGCGGCATGATTCCATGGTTACTGGGGATTGCGGTGCTGTCTGAAACCGGTCAATCCTTATCGAGTCTGGTTGAAGAGATGATTGCCAAGTTCCCATGTTCAGGTGAAATTAATTTTAAAGTGGCAGACACCCAAGCCACCATTCAAAAGATTTTTGAGCACTATGCCGATCAGAACCCGGCCATTGACCAGACCGATGGCGTCAGTTTGGATTTTGGTGCCTGGCGTTTTAATGTACGTGCTTCCAATACCGAACCGTTATTGCGTTTGAATATTGAAAGCCGCCGTGACCAGCAACCCAAACCAATGCAAGACTATGTCGATGAATTGACCCGCTTGATTCAGGCTTAATATAAAAAAATGGAGCTCAACGCTCCATTTTTTTATTGTACGAGGATCTGAACCTACTTAACGATAGCCATTGGGATTCTGTTTTTGCCAGTTCCAGCTATCAGCCAGCATATCTTCCAGACCATACTGTGGTTGCCAGCCTAACTCGGCAATAGCACGCCGATTGTCTGCAAAAGAGGTTGCCACATCGCCCGCCCGGCGCGGTGCCAGTTCAAATGGAATCTGTACCCCATTGACCTGTTCAAAGGTATTTTTCACCTGCAACACGGAAATCCCGTTTCCGGTTCCAATATTCCAGGCACGACAGCCCTGGGCATTTAAACGGTTATTCAGTGCGCATAAGTGTGCATTGGCCAGGTCCACCACATGGATATAATCGCGGACGCCTGTGCCATCGACGGTATCGTAATCGCTACCAAAGATTGAAAGTTTTTCACGACGACCGACAGCTACTTGGGTCACATAAGGCATCAGGTTATTTGGAATCCCTTGCGGATCTTCGCCAATTTGACCACTTTTATGTGCGCCGACTGGGTTAAAATAGCGCAATAAGGCAATTGACCAGCGCTCATCTGCAATCGCCAGTTTTTCCAATAACTGTTCAATAATCAGTTTGGTATAGCCATAATTGTTGCTTGGCATCCCCGTTGGCATTTCTTCATTTAAAGGAGAGGTATTGGCTTCATCATACACCGTTGCAGAGGAACTAAAGACCAGTTTAAACACCCCTGCGCGTTGCATCGCCTGGGCCAGACTGATAGAACCCGCAATATTATGCTCAAAATAAGCCAGTGGAATGTGCTGACTTTCCCCCACCGCTTTAAGACCGGCAAAATGAATCACCGCATCAATCTTGTGCTGCTGGAACAGCTGATCCAGACCGGCACCATCCCGAATATCCCCTTCAATAAAATGGAGACTTTTCTGGGTGAGAGCTTGTACCCGTTGTAATGATTCTGCCGAACTGTTCGATAAGTTATCCAGCACCACCACCTGATGCCCGGCATTGAGCAGCTCCAGACAGGTATGCGAACCAATATAACCGGCTCCACCGGTGACCAGAATATTAGCCATCTGATTTTCCTAATAAAATATGTAATAAACCCTGTGTCGAAGCATCCAGTGCCGATACATCCTGCTGCTGGCCATTTAAAATTGGCAACAGCTGATTGGCAATTTCCTTGCCCTTTTCCACACCCCACTGATCAAAGGGGTTAATATTCCAGATCACCGACTGGACAAAGACCTTATGCTCATACAAGGCAATCAGCATCCCCAAGCTATACGGATTCAGTTCCTGAATCAGGAAAGTTGAACTCGGCTGATTACCGGCATATTGCTTATACGGTGGCAGACTGGCTAGTTCGGCCTGATCCAGCGCCTGATTGCCAAAAGCCAGTAAGCGTGATTGTGCCAGACAGTTAGACAGCGCCAGATGATGCTGCTCGACCAGCGCCTCTGCACTTTCGGCATAGGTAAACTGGTTAGCATTGTAACGTTTGACCGGGGCAATAAAATCACAGCTGACCGCCTGTGTACCCTGATGCAGCAGCTGATAAAACGCATGCTGGGCATTCGGCCCCACTTCACCCCAGACAATTGGGCAGGTATCTAGTTCGACTGCTTCGCCACTGCGCTGAATCGATTTACCATTCGATTCCATTTCCAGCTGCTGCAGATAAGAGGCAAAATATTTTAAGCGGCCATCATAGGGCAAAACTGCATGGGTCTGAATATCCAGAAAATTATTATTCCAGATCCCGAGTAGGCCCATCAACACCGGAATATTCTGTGCAAAGGGTGCGGTCTGGAAATGCTGATCCACTGCGTAGGCACCGGCCAGAAAGGCTTTAAAACCTTCCACCCCAATAATCAGTGCAATTGGCAAGCCGATACAGGACCAGAGTGAATAACGGCCACCGACCCAATCCCACAGCAGGAACTGGTTTTCTGGTGCAATGCCCCATGCGGTCATTTTATCAGGCTTGGTCGAGACCCCAACAAAATGATGCTGTAATACACGTGCCTGTTTGCCCAAGGCTTTTTCCAGCCATAAACGGACGGTTTGTGCATTGGACAAGGTATCAATGGTGCCAAAAGACTTGGAGGAAATAATAAACAGCGTGGTTTCCGGACGCAGCTTGTGCAGCAGATCCGAGAGCTGGCTGCCATCCATGGTCGAAACGAAATGTACGCTCAGCGGCTTGGCACTTGAATGTTTAAAATCGGACAGCGCCTGAGTGGCCATCAAAGGGCCCAAGTCTGAACCGCCAACGCCGATATTGACCACATCCTGAATTACTTCACCGGTGGCACCGCGGCACTGCCCGGCATGAATTTTTTCTACCAGCTGATACATTCGCTGTAGCTGGGTCTGCACCTGCTCAGCCAGTTCCGGATGAGTACTGTCCTGTTCCGGCAAACGCAGCGCCCAATGCATGGCTGCACGCTGTTCGGTATAGTTAATCGGGTCAGTGGAAAACAGGGTGTTGATCCAGCCCGATAAGTCATGTGCCTCAGCAAAGCGTATCAGCTGTGCCAGCACCTCGGCATCAATACGCTGCTTGCTATAATCAAAAACCAGCGATTTTAAACGTACGGAGAAGTGCTCGAAACGCTGCGCATCCTGTGCAAATAAATCGGTTAAATGGCGCTGTTCAAACTGATTTTTTAAAGTCTGTAACTGTAATAACAGTGAATCACGCGTATGTAGCGCTGCTGAACTGCTCATTAGCGTCCTACTCCCATATAGGCAAAGCCTTGCGCTTTGACAAATTGCGGATCATAGATATTACGTCCATCTAAAATTAGTGGATGCTGCATACTGTTGAGCAGGGTTTTATAGTCCGGACTCCAGTAATGTTTCCAGGCGGTTAACAGACACAGTGCATGGCTGCCTTTAACAGCTTCATACTGGTCCTGACACAAGATCAGATCATCCCGTTCGCCATACAATGCCTGAATTTCCGGCAAGGCCTGCGGATCGTGTAATTTAACCGTGAGCCCTTGCGCCCAGAGTGCCTTGAGCATGGCGTGAATCGGCGAATGGTGCACGCGTGAAGTATTTTCCTTAAAGGCTGCACCCCAGATGGCAATAGTTTTGCCTTTTAAATCGCCCTGATAATAGTTCCACAGTTTGCGAAACAGCAGTTCTTTTTGCTGCTCATTAATCTCCCAGACCTGGGCTAAAAGCTGACTTTTGACCCCGGTGGTTGAAACGGTATTGGCCAAAGTCAGGACATCATGCGAGAAGTTTTCTCCGCCAAAACCGGCGCCCGGATACATATAGGACGCGCCAATCCGGCTATCAGCCGCCATGCCCTGGCGCACATGTTCAATATCAATGCCCAGTTTTTCTGCCACCACAGCCAAGTCATTGATATAACTGATCCGGGTCGCCAGCATGCCGGAAATACTCAGCTTGGTAAATTCCGCATCCAGCACCGGCATAAACAGGTATTGCTGCTTGCGCGGGAATAAAGGACGTAAAAACTCTTGTACTTTACTCTGTACCTGCGGATTCATACAGCCCACAGTCAACTGTTCCGCCTGGGTAATACTGGCTAGCGCATTGCCTTCCTGGCTCATATCCGGCAAATACACCCAGTCATCTTCAGGCAGTAGCTGTTTCAGACGTGCCGTCCCCTGCAGACCGAGGGTCGAGGCATTGATCATCAGTTTCGGATGAATGATCGGGCGCTGCTGGAGCTGCTGCAACAGTTCAATCAGTAGTGGCTCTTCAGCCGGGTTCAGGCTAAACAGATAAACATCAATCTCCAGACCCAGCTCTTTCAGGCTACAGTAATGCAGAAAGCCTTGGGCATGTTGCTGCTGCAGCAGGCGATTGACCGCCTCATCCTGAAAATCAGGCGCTTCCGGGCTATCTTGCTGGAAAATGTCACACCAGTAGACCTTGTGCCCACATTCTGCCAACAGCGCCGCCATCACCCCGGCATAAAGCGTTCGACCAAAAACTGCAACCTTCATGCTGACCTCTGCCCCGTATTAGTCTTTTAGTTCTTGAATCAACTGTTTAAATGCTGCGCCTAAACTTGGATGGTCCACCCCATAATGCAAGACCGCCTTTAAGTAGCCGAGTTTGCTGCCACAATCAAAGGTCTGGCCTTTCATCCGGTAGGCTTCGACTGTTTCCAGCTGCTGTAATGCGGCAATGGCATCGGTCAGCTGGATTTCATTCCCGGCCCCTTTCGGTGTGGTGGCCAACAGCTGCATAATTTTGGCCGGCAATACATAACGCCCAATCACGGAAAGATTAGAAGGTGCAGTACCGACCGCTGGTTTCTCGACAATCCCCTGCATGGCCGCACTCTGACCTTCTGCGGGTGCAGCAGCAACATCCACAATGCCATACTGATCGACCAGATGCGCCGGCACAGCCTCGACCATAATCTGCGCCGCCTGTGTGGCATTAAAACGTTCAATCATTAAAGCCAGATCATTTTTTTCTGCCTGATCTTTCACCAGCACATCTGGCAGTAATACCGCAAAAGCCTCATCACCGACAATATCTTTGGCACACAGCACCGCATGACCCAGGCCCAGCGGCTGTGGCTGACGCACACTGACCACGCTAACTTGTGGCGGTAAAATTTCGGTAATTTCTTTTAGCAAATCCCACTTTTGCTTCTGCTCTAATGTGGTTTCCAGCTCAAAGTTACGGTCGAAGTAGTTTTCAATTGACGCTTTGGAAGAATGTGTAACCAGAATAATCTGTTCAATACCGGCAGCAACCGCTTCACGCACCACATATTCAATCGCTGGACGATCGACCACCGTCACCATTTCTTTGGGAATAGATTTACTGGCTGGTAAAAAACGGGTACCCAAACCTGCAACGGGTAAAATCGCCTTCTTAATCATCTGCTTTGACCTAATCTCAATATTTTAATTTACTTTGACTTCTTTACCACGCTGATAGCCATCAACATAGTGCTCCAGCTGGCTTAATGCCCAATCAATATCCGATTGCACGGCAGTTAAATCATTGAAGCGTTCAAAGACCTGCAATAACTCATCCAGAGGATACATTTTTTCATAAGAACGTAAAATCCGGCTGTGTTGCGTCACTTCGGTATTATCGGCATCAATCAGTAATTCTTCGTAAAGTTTTTCACCAGGACGTAAACCGGAGTACTGGATTTCAATATCGCCGTCCTGACTGTCGGCTTCACGGACTTTCAGGCCACTCAGCGCAATCATCTGACGGGCTAGGTCCTGAATCCGTACCGGCTCGCCCATATCCAGCAGGAACACATCACCACCATGACCCAAGGCACCGGCCTGAATTACCAGCTGTGAAGCTTCGGGAATGGTCATAAAGAAACGGGTCACATCCGGATGGGTCACAGTAATCGGGCCACCCTTGGCAATCTGCTGTTTAAATAGCGGCACCACAGAACCGGATGAACCGAGCACATTACCAAAACGCACAATACTGATCTGGGTCTGATCCTGCGCTTCTGCCATAGCCTGACAATACAGCTCGGCCATACGTTTTGATGCGCCCATGACATTGGTCGGACGTACGGCTTTATCGGTTGAAATCAGCACAAAGGTTTCAACGCCATTTTTGACGGCTGCATTTAAACTAAAAGCGGTACCAATTGCATTATTTTTCAGGCCAGCAATCGGGTTACATTCCACCAGCGGCACATGCTTATACGCCGCCGCATGATAGACCGTCTGCACCGCATACTGTTCAATAATCCGTTCCAGTTTGGCCTGATCCAGGACTGTACCCAGAATCGGAATAATTTCGACATTGGACGCCAGTCGCAGTTCTTTATCAATGCTATACAGGGCAAATTCGGTCAGCTCATAAATCACCAGTTTCTGCGGCTGGTTTTTAATAATCTGGCGGCATAATTCGGAACCAATTGAACCACCGGCACCTGTGACCATCACCACTTTATCTTTAATATTTTTTTCCAGCAGCTCTGCCACAGGCGGCACCGGATCACGACCCAGCAAGTCAATAATATCAACTTCCTGAATATCGGAGACGCGAATTTCACCATCCACCAGTTTGGTCAGGCCCGGAATTTCAGTAATTTTTAAATGTGCCGGTTCCAGAAATTTGACAATTTCACTTTTGCGGCTACGCCCCACAGAAGGCAGCGCAATCAGGATTTCATCAATCCGCAATTTGGCAAAACATTTAAGTGCTGTTTCCGGCAGATAGACATCAATACCGCCAATATTCTGTCCACTCAAAGATGGATTATCATCAATAAAGAAAATGGGTAAATGTTCATTAGAGCGGTTTAAGGTCGCGGCGACCTGCTGACCGGCATTGCCTGCCCCATAAATCGCGATGCGTTTTTTCGGGATACCCGCCTGTACATAAGAACGGACAATAAAACGGATGAACCCACGGCTAAACCATACCCAGGCGAACATCATAAAGCCGAACATCAGTGGAATTGAGGTTGGAATAAAAGCATCTGTTAAATAGGCCAAGGCATAGAGCCCAGCCACCGCCAGGAAAGTTGCCAGACCCAGTTTGACCATAAACACTTCATTGTAAGTACGCACAATAAAGCGATACACCCCGAACACAAACAGCAGGATAACCGCAATTGCACTGACCCACAGTGAACCAAACGGAATATTCGGCACCACCTCTGCACCAAGGTCAAACTGACGAATGGCATAACACAGCCAGATCAGCACTGGAAATACACAGAAATCCAAAATGACCAGGAAAGCCAGTTTGGCAGCACGGGGGGATTCGACAAGAGGTAGGATGACGGATTTCACTTGATGTGTCTTCTCAATAGGAATAGTACAGCTCAGTTCAATTATTAATATTGGAATGATTAAACTGCAAATTAAACTCAGTTTGTAAAATGCATCAGTTGATGCATTTTTTATATGACATTATTGTAGCGCATATTAAATTAGATACGCTGAATCACCTGGGCAATCGCCTGTTCGGTTGTGCGAATATTATCTTCCGATAAGGTTGGATGCACCAGGAACATCAGGCTGCTTTCACCCAGTTGCTGGGCATTGGCTAGACGCTGGGCGGGTCGCCATGGCGTACCATCGAATGCATGTTCTAAATACACTTCTGAACAGGAACCGCTAAAGCAAGGTACACCCAGTGCATTGATTTCGGCCATAATCCGGTCACGTGACCAACCTTCTGGCAACTGCGCTGTATTGACCTGTACATAGCACTTATAGTTGGCATGGACATAATCACTGTTCGGGTAATGCACGCTAAAATACGGACTGTCCTGAAATACCTTCAAAATACGTTGGGCATATTCAGTCCGTTTTTGCGTCCATTCTGGCATACGCTGTAACTGCAGTCGACCAATCACAGCTTGCATTTCCATCATGCGCCAGTTGGTGCCAAAAGAGTCGTGTAACCAGCGAAACCCGGGTGGATGCTGTTTGTTATAAATGCTGTCGTAATTTTTACCATGGTCTTTATACGACCACATTTTTTTCCAGAGCTGTTCATCATTGGTGGTGACCATGCCACCTTCGCCACCGGTAGTCATAATCTTATCCTGACAGAATGACCAGGCACCAATATGGCCAATTGATCCGGCAGGCTTGCCTTTGTACATGGCACCATGTGCCTGTGCACAGTCTTCAATGACATACAGGCCTTTGTCCTGCGCCAGTTGCATAATCGGGTCCATATCACACATCCAGCCCGCCAAATGCACGCAAATAATCGCTTTGGTATTTGGGGTCAGGACTGCTTCTATGGTACGGGCAGAAATATTTTGTGAGTCGAGTTCTACATCAGCAAAAATGGGGTTGGCACCTGCTGTCACAATGGAGCTTGCCGACGCTAAAAAGGTCCGCGAGGTGACAATCACGTCATCACCTGCACCAATATTCAGGGCTTTTAAGGCCACATCCAGTGCAACTGTACCATTGGCCAGTGCCACTGCATATTCAGTTCCTGCAAAGCGGGCAAACTCTTTTTCAAATTCGCGACATTCCTGCCCGGTCCAGTAATTTACTTTGTTCGAGAGCAATACTTGAGATACGGCATCTGCTTCCTGTTGAGTAAAGCTTGGCCATGGTTCAAAGGCAGTATTTAGCATGGTTTATCCTAGAATAATCTGATTCTTTAAATATTAAAAAACTACTTCTTTTCAAGTATACGCGCTGGGTTGCCAATAACAGTTACACCGGGTGGTACGCTTTTTGTGACAACAGCTCCCATACCCACCACAGCTCCTTTACCAATAACTAGCGGTTGGTCTGGGGTACCCTGCTTAATGACTGCACCTGTACCAATATAGGCATGATCATGAATATGAATATTGCCATTACATTTTACACCAGGAGCAAAAGTGACATAGTCACCAATCACACAGTCATGCTCGACATAACTATATAAGTTGGCATGAAAGCATTTACCAATTTTGATGTTTGAAGTAATACTGACAAATGGGCTCAGCGCTGCGCCGGCAGCCAGCTCAATATTGTCCATTAACACTACATTATCTGCCTGAACACTCCAGTGCTCAATTGCATCTTGTTCAAGTTGTATTGAAATTTTTTCACGTACTTGACTATTGGCAATCGCAATTAATACATGTTTTTGAGTCGCAGGGTGTGCTTTAAATGCCGCATAATTCATGGCTCGATGCGAATTGATTATGGTTTCTGCACTTAAGCCGTCATCAATAAAGACAATTTCAGCCTTTATACCAGCGCGTTTTAATTGTGCTCTGGCAACCGGCATTAGACTACGACCGCAGCCCGATGCGCCATAAACAGCATAGAGATCAGTCATGATGGTCTACTTTGCTACCCGTAAATTTGGTCATTGTGGCTTCACCCGCTTCATTAATGTCATCTTTGGCGAGCACTTTTTTCACCGTTTTTAGCATAATTTTAAAATCTAACCAGACTGATTGATTTTCGACATACCAGGTATCAAGTTTAAATTTTTCTTCCCAGCTTATGGCATTACGTCCATTGACCTGTGCATGCCCTGTCATGCCTGGGCGGACTAAATGGCGCTTGGCTTGTTCTTGGTTATATAACGGTAAGTATTCCATGAGTAGTGGGCGTGGTCCGACGATGCTCATATCGCCCTTAATGACATTCCAGAGTTCTGGCATTTCATCCAGACTGCTAGAGCGCAGCATTTTGCCAAAAGGAGTTAATCGCTCACTGTCTGGTAAGGGGTTGCCTTGCGCATCTACTGCATCTTTCATACTGCGAAATTTAATCATTTCAAATGGTTTACCGTGTAAACCCGGGCGCACCTGACGGAATAAAACGGGTGAGCCTAGATTTTTTTTCACCTTATGTGCCACATAAAAATACAAGGGTGACAGTAAAATCAGGGCAATGGAGGCAATAATAATATCGAGGAGGCGTTTTAGCATTTATATTAAACCCATTTCTTGCATCATATGTCGGTTTACTTGATGTACATCATATTTATTTAAAGCAATTTCTCTGGATCGTTGCCCCATTTGCTCAATAAGTGCAGGATTATTTATAAACTCTTGCATGGCATTAACCAGACTAGTTACAGATTTTACTTCAACTAAAAAGCCATTTTCGCCCTGAATTACAGTTTCACGACAACCCGGAGCATCTGTGGTGATAATTGGTCGTCCCATTGCCATGGCTTCCAATACTGTACGTGGTGTTCCTTCTCTATAAGAAGGTAAAACATAGATCGAACTTTGTGCGATGGCTGGTCGTACATCTGAAAGCTTACCCCAGTATTTAAGTCTTGCATCAGCAATCCATGTATCTAGCTCTGATTGTTCAATTGCTGCAGGGTTTTCATCAATCCAACCCACCAAATGGAATTCAACTTCTGGATGCTGTTGTTTAATCAGCTTTGCTGCTTCTGCATACTCTCTTACACCTTTATCACCCAACAGCCGTGCAATAAGTAAAAATGAAAGCTTAGGATTATTTTGTGTATTCACAGGAAAAGGCAATACATTAAAGTCCGTAACATTCACCCCTGAACCATTCACCACCACTGTAGGCAAATTGGGTTGCAAAAGTGTTAAATCTTGAAAAAGTTTTAAATCATCAGGATTCTGGAAAAAGACTTTATGGCTATGTGAAAGTGCTTGTTGATATAAACCATGTACTATTTTTTGGAAGAAACTACGCTTGCTGCCGTGTTCGACATTTTGAAAGGCATAACCTAAACCTGTAATCAGTGCAAAACGATGGGGTACTTTCGCTAACCACGCAGCTAATGTACCGTAAATCACAGGCTTAATGGTATAAGACAATACATAATCAGGCTTTATTTTTTTTATAAGACTATACATTGCGAACAATGTTTTTAAGTCTGCAACTGGATTTGTACCTGTACGCTGCATAGGTATTTCATGCACACAATAGCCTAAACTCTCTAACTTCTGCTGCTCATTTTCAAATAATGCCAAGTCAGGGGAAATAATATGGATTTCATAGCCTTGCTGATGGATCGCTTCGAGCAGTTTTCCACGAAAGTTAAGTACGGAGGGAAGAAAACTGGAGATAATTAAGAATTTCATTTTTTAACTCCAGCCATACGCAGAGATTGTTTATATTGATAAAAAGCATAAACTAATAAGTAGATTAAAATTGGCATAAACATCCATTTTTGTCGTGTTGCAATGCCTAAATTTGCTGTCGTAATTGCTAACATACTACAAGTTAAGAATGCATAAATTAACAGCCAAGCATTTTTACCCTCTATAAATGAATGTAGTCTAAATTTATTTTTAAATAAGACATATAAAAATAGTATCAATAATATCGTATTTTCTATACTGGTAAATAAAGCTAAAGCACTATGAGCATCGAAAGGCAAGGGCCTAAATATATAAGTAAACATTTGCATAGGGTAACTCATAGACTGCAGATCTGTAGAGGAGCCACCCCCTTGGTTAAAATTCTGACGATCATCTACATAACCGCTAACACTATCAAGTGACGCTTCTTCTAAACCTACATATTGCTGAACAAAACCAGAAGAAAATATAAGAACAGAAAAAATAATTGGTAATGTCATTAACTTTACCAACAAATGAACCCTAGAACGAATAATAAAATAAATTACAAATGAGACTATCATCATCAGTGCAATATGAGGCCGTACCATAAACATCGCAAAAAAAGATAATGGTAAGAAAATATATAGCTTTTTATTGGTTGTAATTGTATATAAAAACAAACAGACAGCAAAAAATGAAATAGAATCTTTACCTAAGCCAGAACTCCAAAAACTCATAGATGGGATAAATAATAAAAATACCCAATACCAAGAAATTTTAGTAAGAATTTTTTTAAGAGAAAGATACAATAGAACAAGCCCTAAAGTACCAAAAAAGCCAAAATAGAGAGTTGTATTTAGATAGTTTGCATCTATTCCTTTAGAAAAAAGAGAAGAAAAATAATAAATAAAAGGTGACCCTGGATAAAAGGTCAAGCCGTCTTCTGTCGAACGCTGATAATAAACCACAGCATCAGCGGCATTCGATAGTGTAAAAAAATAATAAAATATTGAGAAAAAAGTATGCCAAAAGAAAAGCGAGATAATAATAACAATATCTTTTTTTTGCTTACAACCTGAAATAAAAATAATTAAAAAACTTAAAATTAGTATAACTACGAATAACATTATTTGATAATAATCAATACTTAACATACTACTTACCAATTAAGTTCTTAACAATTCTAAATTTTCCACTTCTCTCTTTATCAATAGCTTCAACATATCTAATACTTAATTCAATCTCATTACCAACTCTTTCACGCAGTGAAGAAATGAAATTTAACTCTTGTTTTTTATCAAAGTCTTTACTTGTTACAATTCTGACTTCAATATGATCAATACTATTTTGGATAAGCTGAAAACACACAATCCCTTTAGTGTCTTTAGTCGAGTTACTAATATTACCTAAATTTACCTTACCATGAGTAGGCGAAAGAATATAATCATTAGTACGCCCCTCTATCCGCTCTACTAATGGAAAGATAGATCCACAAGAACATTGCTTTGAAGCGTCTGCTAAAGTGATGGAATCACCAATTCTATATCTTATGAGTGGGGTTCCATAAGTAGTGAAAGAAGTGACTAACATCTGACCAGATTTAGCTGGGTTCAAACTTTCATCTACAACTTCAAAAATCCCTGTTAAGGGATGAATATGCAAACTCCCAGCAGCGCACTCTAGTATAAATGGTGCACCTTCTGAAGAGGCGTATTGATCTACCAGCTTACACCCTAGAACTTCAGAAATTACTTGTCTATGTTCTGCTAATACTGTTTCTGCGGTTGGGAAAAAAACTTTTGCTTTGCCTGTATATTTTAAATTTCTAGCCTTAGCAATTTGACAAATTTCAAAAACACTAGATGGAAAGCCTACCAGAAATTCAGGCTGAAATTCGTTTAAAGATTTCCAATATACATCAAAGTTTTTTTCATTAATTAGAAACGTAGAATAAAACCTAATCTTGTTTACAAAGTCATAATGTGAACAAATACCCTTCGATATGTCCTTTTGGGTAACCAAATTCTTACCAGAAAACCATGCTGTTTTTTTACCCAACTCATAACCATGTTGTGCTCGAAAGTGATCAAGTATAGCAAATCGTTCCTGCATATCTTTTTTCGTATAAATCACTTTCATAGAGGCACCTGTTGTACCTCCTGTTAAACTCACAAGACCTTCTGACTCACTTATTGTTTTTATTTTATCTAAATTATTAATAATCTCTTCTTTTTCAAGAATTTTAACACGCTCTAAAATGTCTAATTTTTCTTCTTTATACCACCCTGAATTATTCAAAACATAAGAAAAAAAGTTGCTTTTTTTGATCTTAATTTCCTGTTCTAACTCTTCTTTTGAGAAATGTTCTGCTTTTTTATAATACTCTCTAAAATAAGTATAACTTCCACCATGTCTGGTCTTATACTGATAGACATTAAATAATGTAACTGCCAAATTTTGAACGAAATGAGGGCTAAAACGAACTAGGCTTTCTTTAAGTGACATTTTCAAGCTCGATATTTGTATAAATTAAACAATGTAAATACACAATATTTACTTCTTTCTTAGCATATTACTATATAAGTCTAAATGAAGCTGTGCTGCTTTAACAATTGAATACTGAGTAGAGTTCTGAATAGCACAGCGAGAATATTCTTCTATAAGCTTAGGCTGACTGATAAGACCAACTATAGCATCAGCTAAAGCCTGTGGATTTTTAGGAGGTACGATTACACCATTTTTACTATTCTCAATAACTTCAGCACATCCTCCAACATCTGTTACAATACAAGGCAATCCAGACACTGCAGCTTCAGTTAAAGCTATAGGTAACCCCTCCCAAGCTGAACTCATAAGAAATATATCAGACTCGTATAAAAATTCTGGAATATTCGTTTTAACACCAATAAAATCAACGACCTCTCCCAATGCATTATTTTTTGCAAAATCAATAAGATGAGCCTTCAAAATAGGATCACCTTCACCAGCAATTCGTACTCTAAATTTGCTTTTCAACCTTTCGTCTATTAAAGTCAAAGCTATCAGCATGTTCATATAATCTTTTTGTTCGGATATACGGCCAACCATTACAATATTAATAATGTCACTTGGTGATCTAATACGCTTATATCCAATAAATTTATCTTCTGAAACAGCATTAGTGATTGTATTAGCATTGCGGTTAGTATAGCCACTTAAAGCTTCAGCACATTTTTTAGAAATTCCAACATACTCATCTACAAGAGTATTAAAAACCATATATAAAAAACCGCCCCAACGTGGTTCCATTGAGTGATGTGTATATACGACAGGAATATTAATTAACGTAGAAAAAATGATTCCAAATGCTAAATGACAGTGATAAATATCAATTTTTTGTTTTACAACATATTCTTTTATACGAAGCATACCCAACCAAGGTTTTTTTCGGACATCA
Source organism: Acinetobacter sp. YH12112 (assembly GCF_013418945.1). Lineage (NCBI taxonomy): Bacteria > Pseudomonadati > Pseudomonadota > Gammaproteobacteria > Moraxellales > Moraxellaceae > Acinetobacter > Acinetobacter sp. YH12112. The sequence goes on from NZ_VPBA01000011.1 coordinate 44,125, forward strand.
TTGCCTAATATAAAAGTTTTAACACCTGCTAGTTTTAAATTATTTAAAAAAATTTCTTCATACTCTATATTTCTTCCTATATCTGAAGCTGAGCTTAAAAATACAATATGAACATTGTGTCCTTGCTTTGATAAACACTCTGCTAGATCTTTTACATAAACCTCAGCTCCTCCTGAAGCAGGGGAAGATATAAAATGCAATATATTCATATATAAATCACCAAATCCAATCAAAGTAATTAACCAAAAAATCAAAATCTAAGTTTTTAAAACATCTTACAAACTGTAGTTACTAAATAAAAAATCGTCATTAAATGAATTATTGTATAAAGTGAACCATTCTTTAAACTTAGCAATATTCTGCTCTGGCAATTTAATATTTAAATCATAAGATGCCTCTACAAAATCCTTCAATCCATCAACATCCTTTCTATTGATTACTGGAAGATTAAAATCTTTCTTTTTTTCTAAAGCACGATTATCAACCCCAATAATGATTGTTCTCACTCCTTTTTGTAAAGCTCTAATTCCTCCATGCAACCGTGTTCCAACATAGTCTATATCACCTTGAGCTAGTATATTATCATATGTACTTAAAACTGGAGGTATTAACTCAATTCGATTTTTAACATTTGAAAAAAACTGTAGTTCCTTTTCGACAATTGCTTTGAAGTAGCTCCAATCTCTTGCACCTTGAATCCAGATTAAAACCTTCTCATAACTATCCAACAATGTTTTTATACTAAAAAAATCTAAATTAAAATCTGGAGCATAGTCAGTTAATGTGTATACTACTTTTGATGCCTTATTTTGTTTATTCTCCATAATTAACTTACATTTCTCATTAGTAAGCCCCCACATTGTTAAACAAGCTGTATTAACTACATTATCAAAACCTGATTTCTCAAGCTTTTGTTTAGTATACTCATCTCTAACCGACAACATTCCATCTGAAACTAAAAGCTTTTTAAGAAGTTTTCTTGAATAAAAATCAGGATCTTTTTGATATGCCCCCCATCCAACTCCAAGCGTAATAGTTGGCTTTATAAAGCCTGCAGTAAATATATTGACAGCCCAACTAGGTCTATACCACATTTTTGAGCCCAAACAATTTGTACCACATAATAAATTATATTTTACAATTTTTTGAAGTTTCAATGCATTGTATAAATGTGCATCATGACTTGAAAAATGTATTTGCTGTCTATTATTTATTAATGCAGACATTTCTTTTAAAACAGAGTCCATAATAATATGGTCCCCCAAATTACTTGACCCTATTGCAGTGTTAAATATTCCAATGTTTTGCATAAAAATCTCTACTTCTAAAAAAATAAGTTGTAATCAGAAAAACAGAAGAGTGTATTAAAAAATATAAGGGAATTTGATAGTTATAAAAAACAACCAAAAAACCCAATAAATACACCACAAAAGTCACTAAAAGTGCAATCATATTTGCCAACAACAAATATTTAAACTTACCAATAGCTCTTATATAATAAACATTAATCTTAGATATACTTAAAAAAAATCTATATAAAGCAAAAATAAAAAATGAAATATAAAAAGAATATTTCATAAAATAAAACAAAATAAATAATATAAAGCAAATAAATAAAAGCGCATAACCTTCAAAATTAACGCTTCTATCGTAACTTCTTATCTTAAAAACATCACTACCAACAACAGCTTTAGCATATAAAGGTTGATATTTATTCTCTTGAACAACCATTACAATATTAAAAAAACCCAAGACACTAAATATAACTTTTTGTTCAACAAAAACCGCATGCTCCAAGCCATTATAAAAAACAACAAATATACCTTGTGTCGCACACCACATTAAGAAAAAAGAACCCATCGAAATAAAGCCTATTTCAAAAACTCTATTTAAAAAACTCTTATCAAGGGACACTTTAACTGCGACATTTTTTTTATAAATAAAAAATCCCAAAAGGACTAAAAAAAATGAAAGATAAAATAAAACCATCCAAAAATCAAAAAAATAAAAGCTTGAAATAAAGTATGCTAATAGAAATATAACAAACATACCGCTAGATAAGTAAAAACTATAAACATTGAAATCTTTTCTAATAAAAATTCGTCTCAAAAGCTCAATAGCACAAAACATAAAAGAAAAGTAATAAAAATATATATTTTTAATATCTAACAAATCGCTTAAAGAGAATACAATTAAGAAACCAAAAATAAGTACATAAGAAAACAATCTAAATACTTTAGAAACCAAACTATTACTATCATCATATATTGATAAAATAGGAGTTACAAAAAAAGCCGTTGTACCTGCAAGAAACAAAAGTAAAAATGATATTAAATATAAAATCTCTGCAGCTTTATCTTCAAAAAAAAACAAAGGTGCGAGTATACTCAATAATAGTGTAGCAAGAGAGTATATTGCTTGGTCAAAATACCTAAAATACTTTGAAAATATGTTTAAAATATTCATATTATCAAATTAACAAAACTTTATATACCAAGGCATAGCACTTTCAATACCTCGTGAAATCACAAATTGTGGCTCATAACCTAATAAGTTTTTAATTTTCTCAATACTTGCCTGTGAGTGTCTTACATCACCCTCACGAAACTCTCTATAAATAGGTGCTTTAGTATAGGTCACCCCATTTTCATTCAGTGCAATTTTAATCGCATTAAATAAATCATTTAATGTTGTTCTGTCACCCACTGCTACATTATAAACTTGGTTTTTCGCTTCTTCACTTTGTGTTGTAGCAGCTAAAATATTGGCCTGCACCGTGTTTTCAATAAAACAAAAATCTCGGCTGGTTTCACCATCACCATTAATAAAAACATCATCACCCACAATCATGGCTGCAGTCCATTTTGGAATCACCGCAGCATAAGCACCATTCGGGTCTTGACGTTTCCCAAACACATTAAAATAACGCAAACCAATGGCTTTAAAACCATAAGTACGTGCAAACACATCGGCATACAGTTCATTTACATATTTAGTCACCGCATAAGGCGAAAGCGGGTTACCAATATTTTCTTCGACTTTTGGTAAGGCGGGGTGATCACCATAAGTAGAACTACTGGCGGCATAAGTAAAACTAGATACTTTAGCATCACGTGCTGCCACCAACATATTTAAAAAGCCTGTAATATTGGCAGCATTTGTAGTAATTGGATCTGCAATAGAACGTGGTACAGAGCCTAAAGCCGCTTGATGCAATACATAGTCCACACCCGCACAGGCTTTTTGACAGTCTTCCAAGTTACGAATATCGCCTTCAATAAAGCTAAATTTTGCCCACTGCTCAGCTGCCACTAAGCTTTGGACTTCATCTAAATTATGCTGGTGACCTGTAGCAAAGTTATCTAACCCCACCACAGTCTGATCTAACTTTAACAAGGTTTCTAAAAGGTTAGAGCCAATAAAACCAGCCACACCTGTTACTAACCAGGTTTTAGGATTTTGTTTTAATTGCTCACATACGGTCTGATATTGGCTCATTTTTATGGTCCCTATAAATTACAGACGAAGGTCAGATTCAGATTGATCCAGTACATATTTCAGGTCATATAAAATATGTGCGGACTTGCCCAAGGCACGTAATGCTTCAGCGCCCATAGCTTTAAACTGATCATGGGCAACGGCCAGAATCACAGCATCATACTGATCCTGTTCCAGGTTTGCGACTGGAGTAATTCCGTATTCATGTTGAGCTTCGCTTGCATCTACCCATGGATCATACACATCGGCAGCAATATTGTATTCTGTCAGTTCATTGACAATATCAATAATTTTGGTATTCCGAATATCCGGGCAGTTTTCTTTAAAACTTAAGCCCAAAACCAGAACCTTGGCACCTTCGACCTGAATTTTTTTCTTAATCATGGCCTTGACCAGCTGGGTTACTACATACGCCCCCATACCATCATTTAAACGGCGACCCGCTAAAATAATTTCAGGATGATAACCAATAGACTGCGCTTTATGGGTTAAATAATATGGGTCTACACCAATACAGTGGCCACCGACCAAACCTGGGCGAAATGGCAAAAAATTCCACTTTGTGCCCGCAGCTTTCAGCACCGCTTCGGTATCAATTCCCATTTTATTAAAGATCACAGCTAGCTCATTAATGAGTGCAATGTTGACGTCACGCTGGGTATTTTCAATAACTTTTGCTGCTTCAGCGACTTTAATACTGGTTGCTTTATGGGTACCAGCTTCAATAATCAGGTTATAGACCTGATCGACAAAGTCTGCGACTTCTGGGGTAGATCCTGAGGTAATTTTTAAAATATTGGTGACACGATGCAACTTGTCCCCCGGATTAATCCGTTCTGGGCTATAGCCTGCAAAAAAATCCTGATTAAATTTCAAACCTGAAACCTTTTCTAATACCGGAATACAGTCTTCTTCAGTTGCGCCTGGGTATACAGTAGATTCATACACCACTACATCGCCTTTTTTTAACACCTGACCAATACTGGTCGAAGCCTTAATAAGCGGGGTTAAATCGGGTTGTTTATAGTCATCAATTGGTGTAGGGACTGTCACAATAAAAAAGTTGCAGCTTTTTAAATCATCTAAATTGGCTGAATAAGAAAGCTGGGTCGCCTGTTGTAACTCTTCTGGTGACACTTCTAGAGTGTGGTCTTGGCCATTTTGTAATTCTTCAATGCGTTTTTGATGAATATCAAAACCAATTACTGGAACCTTTTTTCCAAATTCCACGGCAAGTGGTAAACCAACATAGCCTAAACCAATAACGGCAATTTTCAATTCAGTGAGCTGCAGCATTTTAACGCCTTATTTATATACTATATTTATGAAGAGTAAATCTTTCGGCAGGAATGTTAGCAGAAAATCATGAATATTCTGTTATGATTTTTAGCCAAAAAATCTAAAATGCTTCCTTTTGTGTCAGTTTTTTGCAAATGATCTTTGTTTAATTTTGCGGTGTCTCACAATTTAGATACTTTTTGCTCATTTTTCTGGCTGTGCTTGCGTATACTTTCGCAATCTACTTACAATTTGTTATATACCCTTAAAATAACTTCGGTAAACTATTTTTTATTTTTTATGATTTTAGAAAAATCGAGAACGGGAATACGTGTGAGACAATTTAAATCTATAATTCTACTGTCTTTTCTGGTGACAGCAAGCGGGTGTGCGGTCACCTCCGGCTTACAGACCTATGACTTACCGGCAGAAGGTGTCTATCAAACAGACTTGGGGACTTCGGTGAATGTGGTCCGACTTACTCAAGATACTGTACTCGGTTTGCAACCGGCCGTACAAAATATTCAGCAAGATTATGCTCACCTGTTTACCAAGTCACATCGCAACTATAACCTTAGTCCAGGTGACATTCTGTCGATCTATTTATGGGCCTACCCAGAAATTACCCCACCTACCAATACTATTAGTAATGAACAGGCCATTCAGGCCAATGGCTATCAAATTGACCAAAGTGGCTATATTCAATTCCCGATTATTGGTCGCTATAAAGCTGCCGGTAAATCTTTAAGTCAGGTAAACCGTGAGCTGCGCAGTCAGTTATCGCGTTATTTAAAAACGCCTGATGTAGTAGCACGGGTTCTGTCTTATCAGGGACAACGTTACTCGGTACAGGGCAATGTAATGAAAGGCGGCCAGTTCTATTTAAGTGATCAGCCGACCAGTGTCTATACCGCTTTAGGTCTGGCGGGTGGTGTCAATGCCCAGCAAGGCAATAATGCCTCTATTACCTTGGTACGTCAGGGGCAAACCTATCATTTAAACAGTATTGAGCTGGAACAAGCCGGTTTTTCTTTACATAATCTGCTCATTCAACCCAATGACACCCTCTATGTAAACAGCCGCGAAAACCAGAAAATCTATGTCATGGGTGAGTCGGGTAAAAATCAGTCTTTACCGCTTCGAGATCAGGGCATGAGCCTGAGTGATGTCCTCGGTGAAAGTCTGGGCTTAAATCCATTGTCGGCCAGCCGTAGTAAAATTTATGTGTTACGCAGTCAGCCAAGTGGTGCGCAAACCGAAGTCTATCATCTGGACTTAACCAGCATTGCCGACTTTGGTCTGGCTAATCAGTTTAAAATGCGCAGTAATGATATTGTCTATGTCGATGCATCGGGCCTTGCGCGCTGGCAACGTGTCGTGAATCAGCTTATTCCTTTCTCTAGTGTCGTTTATCAACTAGATAATTTGGGTAAATAATGAAAATTAACAATATTCTGGTGGTCTGTATTGGCAATATTTGCCGTAGCCCGATGGCGGAATACTTTTTAAAACAGGAATTTCCGCATTTACAAATTGAATCTGCCGGTATTTCCGGGCTGGTCGGTCATGCAGCCGATGACAAAGCCAGCCTGTGCATGCAGCGTTTAGGGATTGATATGAGCCCGCATGTGGCCCGCAAGCTGAATGCCGAGCTGGTCAAGAAAGCCGACCTGATTTTAGTCATGAGTCAGAATCAGCAAAAACATGTGGAACAGACCTGGCCCTTTGCCAAAGGTAAAACCTTTAGACTCGGCCACTGGCAAAGTAAAAATGTGGCCGATCCTTACCAGCATGATCAGGCAGTATTTGATAACACCTGCCAGCTCATTCAGGCCTGCATTGCAGACTGGAAAAAATATATTTAACTTTCGAACAAAAGACTATGAGCCAAAATACCAATACAGAAGATACCATTGACCTGAAGGAATTGTTTTTCTCCTTAATTGCCCAGTGGAAACTGATTGCTCTCTGTGTCATTTTAAGTTTGGTCTGTGCCTTACTTTATTTAAGAACCACACCAGACACCTATCAGGTCGATGCACTGGTTCAGGTCGAAGAAAATAAAGGGGCATCTGCCGCCTTATTGGGCGATTTGTCCGATATGATTGAGCAGAAATCACCGGCTCAGGCCGAAATTGAGATTCTGAAATCGCGTCTGGTACTCGGTACCGTTATTGATCGCCTGAATTTAAATATTCACATTCATGGTACAGAAGACAGTTTCTGGAGCCGCTTACTGAATAAGCATGAATATGACAGTGAATATTCAGGCAAATCCGTACTGTTTAAAGACAACCAGAAAAGCTTTGATATTCGCCAGTTCGATATTCCGCGATACTTTCAAGATAAAAACTTAATCCTCAAATTTTCACAAGGCAAATACAGCCTGACGGATGAAGAAACCGAACAAGTAGTTTTTTCAGCGCCTTTAAACCAAGTCAGTCAATTACAGTCTGAATATGGCCTATGGAAAGTCGGTATTTATAGTCAGGACAGCTTTGATAGCACTTACCTGATCCAAAAGCAAAGCCTGCCTGCAGCCGTTCGTAGCTTACTCGCTGACTATTCGGTGGCCGAAAAAGGCAAAATGACCGGTGTGCTGGGCCTCAACTACCAGGGTACCGACAAGCAGCATATTACCCAGGTGCTCAATGCCATTTTAGCGGCCTATAGTCAACAGAATATTGAACGTCGCTCGGCTGAAACCGCACAAACCTTAAAATTCCTGGAAGATCAGCTGCCTGAACTAAAACAACAACTGGATGTCGCTGAACGTGAATTTAACCGTTTCCGCCAGCAGTACAATACGGTCGATGTCACCAAGGAATCAGAGCTGTATCTGACCCAAAGCGTGACCCTGGAAACCCAAAAAGCCGAGCTGGAACAGAAAGTGGCTGAAGCCTCGGCCAAATATACGGCTGAACACCCAATCATGCAGCAAATGAATGCGCAATTATCAGCAATTAATAAAAAGATTAATGAGCTAGATGGCACCTTAAGACGCTTACCAGAATTACAACGCCAGTACCTGCAACTGTTCCGCGAAGTGGAAGTGAAGCAACAGCTGTATACCGGCCTGCTTAATTCTTATCAGCAGTTGCGTATTGCCAAAGCCGGTGAAATTGGCAATGTGCGTATTGTCGATACCGCAGTAGAACCGATTGAACCAATTAAGCCAAAGAAATTACAGATCCTGATTCTGTCGATTTTCCTGGGCGGTTTCCTCGGTACACTGCTGGCCTTATTACGTAATATGCTACGTAGTGGCGTTAAGGATTCTACCCAAATTGAAAATGAACTGGACTTGCCGGTGTATGCCACTGTACCGCGTTCGCCTGTACAGGAAAGCCGGATTAAACTGCTGAAGAAGAAAAAGAATATTCCTATTCTTGCGGTTAAAAATAGTGATGATATTGCCATTGAAAGCCTACGCAGCATGCGTACTGCCATTCATTTTGCCTTAAGCAGTGCCAAGAACAATATTATTATGGTTTCTGGTCCTGCACCGGAAGTCGGTAAATCCTTTATTTCAACCAACCTGGCCACCATTCTGGCGCAAAGCCAGAAACGGGTACTGATTATTGATGGGGACTTGCGCCGCGGTTATTTGCATAAATATTTTAATCAGCAAGCTCAACCGGGTCTGGCAGACTACTTAAATGGTCAGACCGAGTTAAGCCAGGTCATTAAAACTACGGAAGTATCCGGTCTGGATGTAATTACCCGTGGCAAGAGTCCGGCCAACCCGTCTGAACTGCTCAGCACCACACAATTTAGTACCATGTTGAATCAACTGTCAGAACAGTATGATCATATTCTGATTGATACTCCACCAATTCTGGCGGTCACAGACGGGATTATTATTTCCCAGCATGCCGGGGTAAATCTGGTGATTGCACGCTATGCCAAGACACAAATGAAAGAGCTTGAATTGACCATCAACCGTTTTGAACAGGCGGGCGTGAAAGTCAATGGTATTATCCTGAATGATATTCAGCGCTCTAGTGCAGGCTATGGTTATGGCTATAACTATTCCTATGCCTATAAAGCCAATAAGGATAATGACTAATTTTGCAGTGACCGATTGCTTTAAAAATCTCGCTACGGCGGGATTTTTAATCTTCCCGGATTACAACTCTACTCAACAGTTTGCATTGAAAAAATAAACTCGTCCGCCTATGGTGTGGAGAGCAAAAAACTCCTGAGAATCAAAAATGCGTCTATCAAAAATATTGCTTGCGACCCTTGCCCTCAGCTCATCCCTGACCTTTGCCCAAGGGATTGTGCTGAATGACCAGAACCTGCGTACCGACCTGAATTGGCTGAGTCAGCAAGGGGTGATTCAGATTAGCACCTCCACCTGGCCCATGAGTGGTGATGAAATTCAGCGCGCCCTGTCTCAGGCGAAAATCAGTAATTCTGTCCAGCAAAAAGTGCTGGATGCTGTCCTCACCCATTTAAATGCCGATAATCAGCTCTTGAAAGCTGCGCTATTTGCAGAAACTGATCATAAGTATCTGCCTCAAGCCTTTGGTGATCAGGAAAAATCACAATATCAGGCTGGTCTGGAACTGAATGCTGGCGGCAGCCAATGGGATGCCCGGTTACGGGTGAATGCCGAAAAAGACCCTCAGATTGATCATGATCAGGATGTGAATGTTGAAGGCTCTTATATTGCCGGGAAACTCTGGAATCAATGGCTGATTGCCGGCCAGATTCCGACCTATTGGGGACCCGGTCATGAGGGGAGTCTGATTCGTGGCGATGCCAGCCGCCCAGTCTATGGTATTACTGCACAGCGGGCAGAACAGACTGCTTTTAGCAGTAAATGGCTGTCCTGGATTGGGCCATGGCAATATCAGGCCTTTGCCGGTCAACTGGACAATTATGATGCGGTCCCGGATGCCAAACTGATTGGCCTGCGTGTTACTGCTCAACCGCTTCCCTATCTGGAACTGGGGGCTTCACGCGCCATTCAGTGGGGGGGTGAAGGACGTCCGGAAAGCTTGAGCTCACTCTGGGATGCGTTTGTTGGCAACAAAGACAATGGTGGCACAGGTGAACCCGATCCATCGAACCAGATTGCCGGTTTTGATGCGCGTTTAAACCTACAACCTTTAGTGCAAATGCCGCTGGGTGTCTATGCCCAGTATGTCGGTGAAGATGAAGCCGGCGGCCTGCCCGCGAAAAAAATGTATCTGGCCGGGGTGGATTATTCATCCAGTTACCAGAATATGCCCTACCAGCTGTATACCGAATGGGCTGATACCCGTACCAATGGCAAGGCACAAGGGATTTCCTATAATCATAGTGTTTATACCGATGGCTTCTATCAGCATGGTTATCCATTGGCCCATGCAATGGGTGGCGATGGTCAAATGATCTCAGTAGGCGGCGATATCCGTTTTGATCCTTTAAACCGTCTGCATGGCCGGGTACTGTTTGCTAAACTGAATGGGTCGGGTCGGATCACCAACGCGGCTTTCCCTGAGCAAGATGAGCTAACAGCTTTAGATATCACCTGGACGCATTACCTACGTCCAGATATTCCACTTAAACTGAATGGCTGGCTGGGGGATTCAGACCTGCACGGTAAAGATGGTGGTGCCTCAATCGGCATTGAATTCCCACTGGAAAAAGGACTGTTTAGCTACTAAAGCAGTTAAAGGTCGTTTTAAAGACTCAGATCAGCACTATCTGAATACGCTGTCTGAGTCTGCTGATCCCTGACCTGTCTAGAACAAGACGGGTTTGTTTATCTTAAAATCGCCGGCAAGGGCCGCTCGCGCCCCGGCAAACTCAGCTCAAGTTTCATTTTTTGCAGCATCTGATAAGGCTGCTGCTGCACAAACATATTCACAAAACTGGTTGGAATCGAACCGGCCGGATCGGCATAGCCATAGGTAGAGACCTTAACCCGGTTAGCGCCCAGTTTTTGAAAGGTCCAGTCGCCTTCATAATGGGTTAAACGTACATAGCTCGGGTTTAAGGGATAACCCTGACTGACGGCTTTGTTCTGAATATGAATCACACCTTGGGCATCTTTAAACATTCTGCCTTTGACCACCAGATCGCGGTCTTTTAACGGAAAAGGAAAATCCAGCACCATATACAGCAGGAACTCGCCTTTCTGATCATCACGCGATAATACCTTAACGCTGCCCATATACGGCACCCAGCTGATGGCATGCTCGACATCCAGAATCAGGCCGGCGGCTTTTTCAATCGAGACCGGAAAAGTGGTTTCGGCCTTGTACAAAAATACCGGGTTTTGCGGATGTTGATAGGTCCAGACCTTAATATTATTTTTATGAATATTGAGTTTGGCATTCTGCAAATTCTGGGCAGGTACACTCGCCGCCATGGCGAGCGCACCGGCTAATACAATCCATTTTTTCATTCCATTGTTCATCTTATTTTAGTTTTAGTGTTGTTATAACGGATTTTACAGCGGTTTTAAACTTGAATATCGTTAAAACCCAAGACATCTTTCATGTCATATTTACGCGCATCACGACCGACCACCCAGGCAGCAGCACGCACGGCACCGGCAGCAAAGTTCATCCGGTTGGTGGCTTTGTGGGTAATTTCTACGCGCTCGCCTTCACCAATAAACATGGCGGTGTGTTCACCGACAATATCGCCGCCACGAATGGTCTGGAAACCAATGCTTTGACGCTCACGCGGACCGGTATGCCCTTCACGATGATAGACTGCATCTTTTTTCAGGTCACGGCCCAAGGTTTCTGCAATTGCTTCACCCATCATTAAAGCAGTACCAGATGGTGCATCAACTTTATGACGATGGTGCGCTTCAATCACTTCAATATCTACCGTATCGCCAAACACTTTAGACGCAAGTTCTAAAAGCTTAATTGAAACATTCACACCCACTGAATAGTTGGCCGCATACACCACCGGAGTTTGTGTTGCCGATTCATCCAGATAGGCTTTTTGTTCATCATTCATGCCGGTGGTGCCAATCACAATCGCCACGCCTGCTTCACGACAGATTTTCAGATGGTTTACAGTAGCTGCCGGTGCCGTAAAGTCGATGACCACGTCACACTGCTTCACCACCTCTTCCAGGCTGCCGACCACCTTCACACCCAGGCTGCCAATGCCCGCAAGCTCGCCTGCATCTGCACCGATTAAGCTACTTTCCGGACGTTCCACCGCAGCTGCAAGTTGATAACCGGCCTGCTCAACGGCTTGAATAAGGATGCGTCCCATACGGCCACCGGCACCTAATACACCAATGCGTGGAGTTGCTGACATAACATATTCCTGATGTTGATTCGAAATTGTCCTTACTATATCAAAACTCCCTGCCCAGACTAAGCCGGCAGTCTAAAAAAGCCGAAAAAAACTAAGATGGCTCAACCGTAACCCGCGCACCCGGTAATTTAAAAATAGAAATTGAAAAGAAAGTTCTGATTTCTCGCGTTTTTTCACAAAAGTGCAAAATTGCTGCAGCAGACTAGCCGTCACGAATGAATAGAATAGAGATTATAAGGAGATCAAGCATGCATTCGAAACAACTGGGGATGGCAGTGTGTATGGGGCTACTGATGAGCTCGGCTTGGGCAGAACCACCATTACAACCGGGTGATACCTTGGAAAGCCTGTCTCAAGTCCGCATTACCACCACTTTACAGCCAGCAGTATCGGCAGAAGAAGCAGCACAAGTGGCATTAATTGATGCAATTGAACAAGAGCAAAGCGAACAGAGCACCGAGATGGCTGTATCTCAGGACGATGCGCTGGTGGCAGAAATTGACCCGGTAGAAGAGGTTTAATTTTTTATTCGCCATAAAAAAGGGAGATGATGTTCATCTCCCTTTGTGTTTGAGCGCGCTGTTTCAACTGGCTTAGTCAAACAGGCGGTCAAAGAATGACTTTTTCTTTGGTGACGAATTGTTGTTATCGCCATCCAGCGTCGCTTGCAGTTCTTTCAGTAATTCACGCTGACGCGACGTCAGGTTCACCGGGGTTTCCACCACAATACGGCACAGCAGATCACCGACCATACTGGTACGTACCGGTTTCACGCCTTTACCGCGCAGGCGGAACAGTTTACCGGTTTGGGTACCTTCCGGAATTTTCAGGCTCACCCGGCCATCCAGGGTCGGAATTTCAATTTCTTTACCTAATGCGGCATCGGCAATCGAAACCGGCACATCCATATACAGATCGGCACCATCACGCTGGAAGATTTCATGCTCGCGCACCACCACTTCTACGTACAGGTCGCCGGCCTGGCCATCACGGATCGCTTCACCTTTACCGGTTAAACGTACCCGGTCGCCATTGTCGACACCGGCTGGAATGGTAACTTCCAGAGTTTGCTGACGGTCAGATACCCCTGAACCATGACATTTATTACATGGGTTCTTGATGATTTTGCCCTGGCCACGACAGGTGCTACAGGTCTGCTGCACCGAGAAGAAACCTTGCTGCATACGTACCTGACCGGCACCATGACAGGTTTTACAGGTTTCAACATCATTCGGATTTTGCGAGCCTTTACCATCACAGGCATCACACGGTGCAGGTGCGGTAAAGCTGATGGTTTTTTTCACCCCTTTAACCGCTTCTTCCAGGGTCAGTTCCATCACATAGCGCAGGTCCGAACCACGGCGCGCACGTTGCTGACGGCCACCGCCCCCAAAGGCACCCCCAAAAATATCGCCGAACTGGCTAAAGATATCTTCGGCACTAAAGCCACCGCCGAAGCCACCACCGCCCATGCCGCCTTCAAAGGCCTGATGGCCCATACGGTCGTACATGCTGCGTTTTTCGCTGTCCGACAGCACCTCATAAGCTTCTGAAGCTTCTTTAAATTTTTCTTCAGCTTCCGGGTTATCTGGGTTACGGTCCGGATGATATTTCATCGCCAACTTACGGTAGGCTTTTTTAATTTCATCATCACTAGCGGTTTTAGCAACACCCAAAACCTCATAATAATCACGTTTAGCCATGTCTGGCGATGCTCCTCACGGAATTTTATTTAAGACTCAACTGAGGTCTGAAATTGGGGTTTATCCCAGATTTACAAGGGCAGGCAGCGAAAAAAATTTAGGCCGCTTAAAACACCGCCTTGTTTTTCATGAATTTACTTAAGCCTTTGATCCAGGCATTGAGTAAATATAAGAAGGCAATGGCGCTAAACACCACACCGGCAATGGTGGTCGCAGTGACCCAGGTGGCATCATTCCAGGCATAGAAAAATAGCGGAATAAACCACAGGGCAGCAAATACCGCCAAAATGGAGTAGATCATGACATTGCGCATGACCCAGAGTGCCTGGGCCTGTAACCAGACTTCGGTCTGATCGACCATCACCACTTTACGGGCCAGCCAGTAGGCAAAAATAGCGCTAATTAAGGTAAACAGGGCGAAAAACATGAAGACGTAAGAAAGAGCAATCGAACGACGTAACTTGGCTAAGCTATCTTGCTGCATGTGTGCTTTAACCCCATTTACTGCATGTTTGGTTTTATAATATGCAGTAAATTTACCTATTGAAAATTGTAAAAATGAAGGTGCTACTATATTGAAATTTTCAAGCTTTCGCACCTTATATTGACATAAAATCAGGCCATATTCTGATTTTTTTTCACTTTAAACCACTGCGCATACAGGGCCGGCAAAAAGAATAAAGTGAGCAGCGTCGCAATAATCAATCCGCCCATGATGGCCACCGCCATCGGGCCAAAGAAAATACTGCGCGACAGTGGAATCATAGCCAGCACGGCGGCCAGTGCCGTCAGCACAATTGGACGGCAGCGGCGCACCGTGGCATTGATAATTGCATCCCACGGCGCTTCACCAGCCTGAATATCCTGCTCGATCTGGTCAATCAGAATCAGCGAGTTACGCATGATCATCCCCGACAGCGCAATAGTGCCGAGCATGGCCACAAAACCAAAAGGCTTATTGAACAGTAGCAGGAACAGCACCACCCCAATAATGCCAAGCGGCGCAGTTAAAAACACGATACAGGCCCGTGACATGCTTTTTAGCTGCAGCATCAACAGGGTAAACACCACCGCCAAAAACAGCGGCATACCGGCATTGACCGAGCTTTGTCCACGCGCCGATTCTTCTACCGTCCCGCCGACTTCTAACAGATAGCCATTTGGCAGCTGGCTGCGAATCTGCTGTAACGGTTCGCTTAACTCCCCTACCACCGTGGCCGGTTGTAAACCGCTGCTGATGTCAGCCCGTACGGTAATGGTCGGTAAACGGTTACGGTGCCAGATCAGGCCTTCTTCAAAACGGTATTCAATCTGGGCAATCTGGGCCAGCGGTACACTGCTGCCCTGTGCGGTTGGCACTGCCAGGCTGCTGAGCGAACCGACATCGACCCGCTCGGCTGCATCACCGCGCAGGCGGATTTCAATCAGTTCACGTTTTTCCCGGTACTGGTCAATCGCGCTGCCAAGAATGGAACTGTTGAGGAAATTAGCCAGATCAACACTGCTGATGCCCATTTGCCGCGCCCGGTCCTGATCAATCTGCAAATGAATGATCTTGCTTGGTTCACCCCAGTCCAGATGGACATTGGTGGTGTTCGGATTGTCATCGACCTGAGCTGCGACCTGCTGCGCCCATTGCCGTACCTGAGCCAGATCTTCACCGGAAACCCTGAACTGGAGTGGATAGCCAACCGGCGGACCATTTTCCAGCAGCGATACGCGGGTACGCGCCTCAGGTAATAATTTACGAATCTGCTCATCCAGCGAACGGCGAATTTCATCCCGGTCTTCTAAGGATGAGGCCAGCACCACAAACTGGGCAAAACTGGTTTGCGGTAACTGCTGATCCAGCGGTAAATAAAAACGCGGCGAGCCAGTGCCGACATAGGCCACATAGTTATCAATCCCCTCCTGCTTGGCCAGGAACTGCTCGACCTTTTGTACTGCGGCTTCGGTGGCTGTTAAAGAAGCGCCTTCTTCGAGTTTCAGATCGACCAGAATTTCGGCCCGGTTTGAAGGTGGGAAAAACTGCTGCGGCACCAGCTTGAACATCAAAATCGACAGCACAAAAATGCCTACCGTAGCGGCAATCACGGTTTTGCGATAGGTCACACAAGTATCGACCCAGCGGCGAAAGCCCTGATAAAAACGGGTCTGATACGGATCATGCTGCTCACCGACATGATGCACCACAGGCGCTGGAGCGGGCTGCTTGCGCAGGCGTGCCCAAAGGCGCTGATACCAGCTGGCCTGTTGTGGCTGCTGATTGAAATCGGGCAGCAGTTTATCACCCAGATACGGCACAAACAGCACCGCGGCAAACCAGGACACCACCAGTGCAATGGTCACCACCTGGAAGATGGAGCGGGTATATTCACCGGTACTAGACGCGGCCGTGGCAATCGGTAAAAAGCCGGCCGCGGTAATCAGGGTACCGGTCAGCATTGGAAAAGCGGTGGTTTTCCAGGTAAAACCAGCCGCCTGAAGCCGGCTATAACCCTGCTCCATTTTAATGGCCATCATCTCTACCGCAATAATGGCATCATCCACCAGCAGACCCAGTGCCAGAATCAGGGCGCCGAGGGAAATCTTGTGCAGGCCGACATCAAACAGGTTCATGCCGGCAAAGGTCATTGCCAGCACCAGTGGAATGGAAAAAGCCACCACCAGACCGGTACGAAACCCGAGCGAGAAAAAGCTGACCAGCAGCACGATAATCACCGCCTCGGCCAGTACCTTCATAAATTCATTAACACTGTGCTTGACCGCCACCGGCTGATCCGAGACTTTTTGCAGCTGCATGCCCAGTGGCAAGGTCTGTTGTAGCCGCTGGAATTCGCTGGCCAGGTTCTCCCCCAGCGCCAGAATGTCACCGCCTTTACGCATGGATACGGCAATGCCAATCCCGTTTTCGCCCATAAAGCGCATCCGTGGCTGGGCCGGATCGCTAAAACCGCGGTAAATCTCAGCAACATCACCCAGCTGAATGGTGGTGCCATTGACCAGTAGCGGCATCTGCTGCAAGGCTTCAACACTGTTCAGCTGACCGCTGACCCGGACCTGAATCCGGTCGGTTTCGGTTTCAAAAAAGCCGGCACTGGCCATGCTGTTCTGCTGCTGCAATGCCTGCTGAATGGCGGTAACCGGAATACCGAGCTGGGCCGCTTTGGTATTGGACAGTTCAATCCAGAGTTTCTGGTCTTGCAGGCCAATCAGTTCGACCTTGCTGACATCCTTGACCCGCTGCAATTGTAGCTGCAGGCGGTCGGCATATTCTTTTAAGGTGGCGTAGTCAAAATCTTCGCCGGTTAGTACATAAATATTGCCGAAGGTATCGCCAAATTCATCGTTAAAAAACGGCCCCTGCACGCCTTGGGGCAGCTCATGCCGGATATCATTGATTTTCTTGCGCACCGTATACCAGATATCCGGAATTTGCCCGGAACGCAGCGAATCTTTGGCAATAAAGGTCACCATTGATTCCCCCGGACGCGAATAAGCCAGAATCCGCTCGTACTGCCCGGTGGTCATCAGCTCTTTTTCAATCCGGTCAGTGACCTGCAAGGACACTTCCTTGGCGGTGGCGCCCGGCCAGTAGGTCTGCACCACCATCACCTTAAAGGTAAACGGCGGATCTTCACTCTGCGACAGCTTGGAATAGGAATACATGCCAATAATGCCGAGCAGCAGCATGAAATACAGAATCAGGCCCTTGTTTTTTAAGGCCCATTCCGACAGGTTAAAGTTTAGCGGTGCGCTCATGCTTAACCCCCTGCCTGAAGCTTGACGGCACGGTTTTCCCGGTCAATCGGATGAATTTTTTGCTGGTCGCGCAGCAGATGTACCCCACCCACCACCACATAGTCCGTTGGCTTTAGACCACTCAGCACCGGTACGCTGTCACGGCCATAGGCGCCCAGCTGCACATCTACTTTACGTAGCTGATGATTGGCGCCCACCACCAGGACATAAGCCTGCTGGCCATTGGCCGAGACGCTGGACAGCGGTACGGTCAGCTGCTGCTGTGCATTGCCATTTAAAAACACCCGCGCACTTTGTCCCAGCTGGATGGCCGGATTGGCAGCACGCAGCGCCACCTTGACACTAAAAGTACGTGACTGATCGGCCGCCGGTGAAATCTCCCGCACATAGGCTTCAAAGCGCTGATCCGGCTGTGACCACAAGGTGACTGTGGCCGGCTGACCGACTTTAATCTGGCTCATGGCCTGCTCCGGCACGCCAATCACCACTTCACGTTCACCGGAAATTGCCAGCTGATACGCCGCCTGACCGGCTGCCACCACCTGCCCCACTTCAATATTGCGTGCGGTAATCACCCCGTTTTTATTGGCCACCAGCCGGTTATATACGGTCTGGTTCTGCGCCACCGCATAATTGGACTGCGCCTGTTTCAGCGCCGCCACGGCAGATTTGTACTGATTGTCGATGGCATCGTATTGCGAGCGGCTAACCGCATTCATTGGCAATAGCTGCTGAAAACGTTGCAATTCATCTTGGGCAATTTTGGCGGCCGACTGGGCACTGTCGAGCTGGGCGCGCGCTGCATTCAGCTGTAACTGGGCATCTTTGACATCTAAACGTGCCAGCACCTGCCCGACCTTGACCTGATCGCCCACATCAACATAGCGCTCCACCACCTGACCGCCCACCCGAAAGGCCAACGCGGTCTGCTGACGCGCCTGCACTTCACCGGCATAGCTTTTTTGTGCCTGATGACTGGAGGTGGGCTGGGCCACCATCACATAGGGAATATTCTGTTCAGTGCTGGCGCTGTCCTTGCTGCAACCGACCAGGGTGCTACACACTAGGATCAGGCTGAGAACTACCGTGTTAATCGTGCTCATGCGGTTGACTCTTATTTGTCAGATGTTTTTCAGGCAAAATAGCAATATATTAAAAATGATCAATTTTTAATTAATATACCGATGAGTACATTAATTGCAAGAAACAGCAAAACACAATGACTGTTTTTATTTTATTTAGGATATTTTCAGCAAATGAACGTCGGACGTCCCAAAGATCTCGAAAAACGCCAGCGCATTCTGGAATCGGCTAAATCCTTGTTTTTAAAGCAGGGCTATCATGGTTCGAGCATGAATGAAATTGCCCGCGATGCCGGCGTGACCAAACTGACGGTCTATAATCATTTTCAGGACAAGGCCACCTTGTTTACCTGTGCCATTGAAGATACCTGTGAAGCCCTGATTATGGCGCGTCCGCCGCAGCTCAGTGCCGACAGCAATTTCCAGCAGGCGCTGGCGCAGCTGTGTGCGCTGTCCCTGGAAATTGTCTATTTACCCGAAGCCATCAAGCTGGAATATCTGCTGCTCGATTTGGCCTCACAGCAAAGTCCGCTGTTACAGCAGTTTTATCAGGCTTCGCATCAGAAGCTGAACCAAGTCTGGCAGCACTTTTTCCAGCAGACCATTGATTTAGGTTTTATCCAGCAGATGCCGCTAGAACAGTTAATCCAGTTGATGTTGTCGTTGTTACTCGGTCAGCGCCATCATGAAATTTTGCTCGGCATCCGTCCGATTCCGGCCGCCGATGAACAGCAGCAGCTGATCCAGTCCAGTATCCAGCTGTTCCTGCAAGCCATCTCCGAGTGACTGGCTGCCTAAGCCTTGAACAAAACCGGCTTTTTTGCAGCGCTTCCGGATAAAAATTATCCGACTTTCGCCTTATCTTGGCTTGGATTGTCACGAATTCCGGGTATAGTCAAAACAGGAACTCTGGAGAGGGAAAAAAATGATTCAACAAATTGCTGCTCCATTACGCGAAGATGTGCGTCTGCTGGGAAATTTACTGGGCGATACCCTGAAACAGCACGCCGGACAAGATTTGTTTAATCAGGTCGAACAGATTCGTGCGCTGGCCAAAGGCGCCCGTGATGGCCAGATTGAAGCAGAAAAACAACTCGAACAACTGCTGTCCAGTCTGGAAGATGAAGAAATTCTGCCGCTGACCCGTGCCTTTACCCACTTTTTAAATTTTGCCAATATTGCCGAGCAGTATCATGTGGTGCGTAGCCGCCGCCAGAGCGAATTTGATGATAGCGCGCCCTCCCCGAATCCACTCGATCATCTGTTTCAGAAATTCCAGCAGCACGATATTTCTGCCGAGACCTTGTTCCAGCAGATCTGCGAGCTGAATATTGAACTGGTCTTAACCGCACATCCGACCGAAGTTAGCCGCCGCACCCTCATTCAGAAATATGATGGCATCAATGCCTGCCTGTCGGCTTTTGACCAGCAGAAACTGACACCGCGTGAACGTCAGGCGGTACTGGAAGAGCTGAAACAGCTGATCAGCTCGGCCTGGCAGACTGATGAAATTCGTCAGCATCGCCCGACCCCGATTGATGAAGCCAAATGGGGCTTTACCACCATTGAACAGACACTGTGGAATGCAGTGCCTAAATTTATCCGGGAACTGGACAGCATGGTGCAGGCCCAGTGTGGCCAGCAGCTGCCGCTGGAAATTGCACCGCTGCGCTTTGCCTCCTGGATGGGCGGTGACCGCGATGGCAACCCGAATGTGACCCATCAGGTGACTCAGGAAGTGCTGTGGCTCTCGCGCTGGAAAGCTGCCGATTTGTACCTGCGCGATATTGAAGATTTGCGCTGGGAACTGTCGATCCAGCAATGCAGTCCGGAGCTGCTGGCTGCCATTGGTACGCCGCATCCTGAACCATATCGTGAATATTTACGCGAAACCCGCCAGCGTTTAACGGCCACCCGTGACTGGCTGGCGCAAAAGCTGCAAGGCCTGGACGCCGATGACAGCCAGGTGATTAAAAGCAAACAGGAACTGCTGACCCCGTTATTGCTGTGTCACCGCTCATTAATGGCCTGCAACATGCCGGAAATTGCCAATGGCAAGCTGCTGGATTTCATTCGCCGGGTCAACTGTTTCGGGATTGAACTGCTCAAGCTGGATATCCGTCAGGAATCTGGTCGCCATCGTCAGGCCATTTCGGCAATTACCGAGTATCTTGGGCTGGGCAATTTTGAAACCTGGACCGAACAGGCGCGGCAGAATTTCCTGCTACAGGAACTGCAAAGCAAACGTCCGCTGTTGCCTAAATACCTGCAGGAACCGAAACAGAGCCTGATTGAACATCCGGATGTGCAGGAAGTGTTTGCCACCATGCGGACTCTGGCCGAACAGCCATCAGAATCGCTGGGTGCCTATATTATTTCCATGGCCGAATATCCAAGTGATGTGCTGGCGGTGTTATTGCTGCAAAAAGAAGCCGGTATTCAAACGCCGCTACGCGTGGTGCCGCTGTTTGAAACCCTGAAAGATCTGGACGGCGCAGCCAATACCATGCACACCCTGTTTGGCATGCACTGGTACAAGCAGCATATTCAGGGCAAACATGAGGTGATGATTGGCTACTCCGACTCGGCCAAAGATGCCGGCTTTATGTCGGCCAACTGGGCCCAGTATCGTGCCCAGGAAGAACTGACCGCTGTGGCACAGCAGCACGGGGTTCAGCTGACTCTGTTCCACGGCCGTGGCGGTTCTATCAGCCGTGGCGGGGCACCGACCCAGCAGGCCCTGTTCTCGCAACCACCAGGTTCCATTTCCGGCGCGATTCGCGTTACCGAACAGGGCGAAATGATCCGCTTCAAGTTTGGTCTGGAAGAAATTGCCTTACAGAATCTGGAAATCTATACCGCTGCGACACTGGAGGCGACCTTGCTGCCACCGCCGGTTCCTAAACAGGAATGGCGCCAGTTAATGCACAGCATGACTGACCTGTCGGTGCAGGTCTATCGCCAGACCGTGCGGGAAAATCCGCATTTTGTGAAATACCTGCGTACCGTGACCCCGGAACTGGAGCTGCAAATGCTGCCGCTTGGTTCACGTCCGGCCAAGCGTAAAGTCAGCGGCGGCATTGAATCGCTACGCGCCATTCCCTGGGTATTTGCCTGGACCCAGATTCGCCTGATGCTACCAGCCTGGCTGGGCACCGGTGCGGCCATTAACCAGGTGATTGCCCAGGACCAGCAGGCACTGCTGGAAGAAATGCTGCGCGAATGGCCCTATTTCCAGACCCTGGTGGATATGCTGGAGATGGTTCTGTCCAAGGCCGATGGGCATATTGCGCTCTACTATGAAGCGCATCTGACTGAAGATGAAGAACTGAAAGCCTTGGGCGCCGAGCTGCGTCAACGCCTGAAAGATGCGGTCCAGACCTTGCTGGCGCTAAAAGGTGAGTCACAGCTACTCAGCAGCAATGATGTGCTGGATCAGTCGATGAAAGTGCGTAAACCATATTTGCTGCCGCTACATCTGCTGCAGGCCGAACTGATGAAACGCCGCCGCCAGTATCTCAACAGCCAGCAGGCCGAACATAGTCCGGTAGATCATGCCTTAATGGTCACCATTGCCGGTATTGCTGCCGGATTACGCAACACCGGCTAAGTCAAATTGGCAAAAACATACAGCACATGTTCTGCATGTGCTGTATTTTTAAGCAGTCATAAAGCTGTCATTTCTTTTTTTATGAATAAAATAATTATTATTTATACATTCCCTCCAGCCAAAGTCGATGAATTAATCTACTGATTTCATACTGTTTTTATATTGAAAAATTTTTACCCTGCGGTAAAAAATAAAGCAAAGTCATAGAATTAATTTGAACAAAAATTTTGTATCTCCGATTAAATCTTTTAAAAAACAGGAGTATGATTGGCACAATTTGTCTTTAGAGTGCTCAAAATATGTCCAATTGGTTTCCCAAATGGCGCCCGTATCAAGGCAGTATCGATGCACGTCCTGTAGGTACCAATGAGTATCTTCCACCTGCGCAAACTGTGGTTCTGGGGGTTCAGCACGCGTTTGCCATGTTTGGTGCGACGGTACTTGCGCCTTTCCTGATGGGCTTTGACCCGAACCTGGCCATTCTGATGTCCGGGATCTGTACCATCCTGTTCTTTATTATGACCGGTGGTCGTGTTCCAAGTTATTTAGGTTCCAGCTTTGCCTTTATTGGGGTGGTAATTGCTGCGACCGGTTATGCAGCATCCGGCACGGGCGGACCCAACCCGAATATTGCGGTGGCAGCCGGCGGGATTATTGCCTGCGGTATTTTATATGCCCTGCTCGGCTTTCTGGTCATGGCCACCGGTACCCGCTGGATTGAAAAATTAATGCCGCCTGTGGTCACTGGTGCAGTGGTGATGATCATTGGTCTGAACCTGGCGCCGGTCACCGTCAAAGGCGTGGCTGGTAATCCATTTAATATGTGGATGGCGCTGGTGACTGTCCTGTGTATGGGTTCGATTGCGGTATTTACCAAAGGACTGTTACAGCGCCTGTTGCTCCTGGTGGGTCTGCTGCTGGCCTATCTGGTTTACTTTATTGTCAGTAATGTCATGGGTTATGGCACCCCGATTAACTTTGCCCCAATCCAGCAGGCGGCATGGTTTGGCCTGCCAACCTTCCATGGTCCGGAATTTGAAGTCAATGCCATGCTGATCATTGCCCCGGTGGCGCTAATTCTGGTGGCAGAAAACCTGGGCCATATTAAAGCCGTGAGTGCCATGACCGGTGAAAACCTTGACCCGCACATTGGTAAAGCCTTTGTTGCCGATGGTGTAGCCACCACTTTAGCCGGTGGTGTCGGTGCGCCAGGCATGACCACCTATGGTGAAAATATTGGCGTGATGGCAGTGACGCGTGTCTACTCGACCATTATTTTTGCAGTTGCCGGTGTATTTGCCATTTTCCTTGGTTTATCGCCTAAGTTTGGTGCCATTATTCATACCATTCCAAGCGCGATTTTAACCGGTGCCTCAATTGTGGTGTTTGGTCTGATTACCATTGCTGGAGCGAAAATCTGGATTGAAAACAAAGTCGACTTCTCGAAAAACAAAAACCTGATGGTGGCGGCAGTGACCATTATTTTAGGTACCGGTGACTTTGCCCTGCAATTTGGCAGCTTTAACCTGGGTGGTATTGGGACGGCGACCTTTGCCGCACTGTTACTGAACCTGTTCTTTAGCCTGGGCGAAAAATCAGAAAAAGTATAACTGCCCTGACTAATATACAAAAAAACCGAAGCCGGTATGATCAGTACCGGCTTCGGTTTTTTTATCTGAAACCTAAACGCTAGCAGTCAGGTTTCAAGGCAAAATTAAATTATTTTTGCTTTTTCAGGGCTTTTTGCAGCTGTTTCAATTTGCCCTGATGTTTTGAAATCTTTTTCAAACGTGCTTTGATTTTTTGCTTTAACGATTTAACTTGCTTCGCCATGGTATTACTCCCTAGTAAGGCTATTCGCGCTTGTGCTGTTTCACAAAGCTACGAATAAATTTTCTTAATTCACGAGCAGCACTAGTATCCAGTTCTTCACACAAATGAATAAATTCATCGCGTTCAGCACTATTAATACGAATTAAAAGTTGTCCATCTTTTTTGCCTGTCTTTATTTTTTTGATTTGCTCGCTCATTGCTTCACTCCAAAATAAAGACGCTTTAACAAAAAGATGTATATACAATATATATACATTTTCAATTAAGTCAAATCTATCGTGTTAAAATATGTAATAAAATCAATAGATTTAGTTTACCAAAAAACTATAGACGCGCGCAAAGCCTGCCGGGCTCTAGCTTTACGCAAAATACCGCCATCGGTTTATTTTTAAACTAAAGCTAGATGATTCGTTTGTTTTTCAACCAATCTCAATCTTGAAGCGAAACAGCAGCCCAGATTCATCTCACCTGCTGAGTGCGGATTTCTATGGTTCTGGCTGACGATTAAAGACAAGTAAATAAAGCGCTGGCCACACCAGGAAGATCATTCCGGCCTACTGTGATGAAAACAGAGTGCCAGCGCGTTTTTAATTGTTATCGGTTTTAAGGTCTAAACTGTTTCAGTTCACGCTGAATAAAGTGCTGGAACATGGTCTGGTACAGCTGTTCAATTAGCTGAGCATCGAGCCCCAAGCTGGTGGCCTGGCTACGCAAACGCTCCAGAATCTGGGCCTGGCGTTCCGGGGTCTGCATATCGGTTTCTGATTTTTTAAAACGGGTGGTCTGATCAACATAATATTGACGCGCTGCAATCAGCTCCACCAAAGCACTATCAATCACATCAATCTGTGCGCGAGCCTGTTCCAGCGACTCAACTTTCTCTTTTTTCATGTTGTAAGATGTCATTTTCAGCTTCGTTTTCACTTTTGTACTTTTCTTCTAACACATTACTGAAAATACTTTCAATCATCCAGACGCGATAAAGGCTATTAAACACATAACTTTGCCCATCAACCCGCAGCTCCAGCACCGGTAAATTCGGCTGGGACTTCATTTCACAGAGCATGTCATTGTCTTTCAGATACTGTTCAATATCGGCACTGCTCAGTTCAACAATGTTCAGCTCACGGCGTAACTGCTCGAAATGGGCTTTAAAAGACAGGTCTTTGCCCTGGGTCCACACCGCCTGCAAAATTCGGTGAATGGCCTGCATACGCTGTTCTTCCGGCACGCTATAAAACAGTCGCGCCATCTGATAGGTGGCATCCTGGGTCGGCCGGCAAAATGGGGTAAAGGCGACTTCGGTGCGTTTGGATAAACGGGTGGCCAGGCTCCAGTCAAACAGGTCACGGCCCTGATAACTGAGCGGATAGACATTCAAATGAATATTATAATAATTGGCCAGCTCTTCCTGAATATAGGCCAGCAGCAGCCAGGAAATCGGATCTTCCAGCGCGATATATAAATCCAGCTCCGGGTCCATACGCTGAATTTCATTTAAAGCTTCGGCATCATTAATTAAATGCTCACGCCATTCAATATGATTGATCAGGAAAATCGGATTACCGGTCAGCAGCTTCTGCTGTTTTAGGCGCCGGGTCAGGCGCAACAAATCATCTACCGCATGATACTGGCGGCCACCAAACTCGAAATAGCTGGCAAGGATGGCATCCTGATTAAAAATCCGTTCCGGAAAATGCTGTTCCTGATGATGGCGACTGGCCATGGCATACAGGGTGCGCAATTTGCCATACTGTTTTTGCCAGAGCATATGGAATACATCTTCCAGCAAATACAGAAAATCCTGACCACGCAAAGGCGTATGCCGCAAGATGGTTTCAGCTTGCGCCAAGGCTTCCGGGGTCGGCTGTTCCGGGGTGTCATGAAAACTGAAACGATGCTGCTTGGACAGGATCTGTGCATCATTCAGGCAATAGTTCTGCCATTCCAGCGCCGACATCTGGTTCGGCGGCTCTGCACTGCCACTGGAAATAATTACCTTTAACGGCTTTAAGGCATCGGAGAGAATTTCTTCAAGCTGTGGCAGTTCCTGCACTGCCAGATAGCTATACACATCATCTAAACGCAGATGAATACTGAGGCCCTGCTCAATCGGTAACACCGCTTGACGAGACGGTTTTTGATAAAACCAACTCGATCGGATTGGATCAAACCAACGGCGTAACAGTGACATGAGCTGAGCCTCTAAAGGATTAAACGGCGGAATAAAAGATACTACACCGGTTTATAACAATTTGATCTTAAATGATCAATTACACATCCAAATTTAAATCGGTCACGGCGCCGGTCTCTGCCCCTGAGGTCAGTCGGGCAAATTTGGCCAGTGCACCATGCGTATAATTTGGTTTTGGCTTGACCCAGGCCGCCTGACGCGCGGCAATTTCCTGTTCAGACACATGCCAGGTCATTTCACGGGTTTCGGCATTGATGGAGATTTTATCGCCATTTTTCACCAAACCAATTGGCCCACCTTCATAGGCTTCCGGGGTCACATGGCCAATCACAAAGCCATGACTGCCGCCAGAGAAACGGCCATCGGTAATCAGGGCCACAGCATCGCCCAGGCCTTTACCAATAATCGCCGAAGTCGGTTTTAGCATTTCAGGCATGCCCGGTCCGCCTTTTGGACCAACACCGCGAATTACCACCACTTCGCCCGGCTGCACCTGACCGTCAAGAATACCGCGCATAGCACCAATTTCGCCTTCAAACACCCGTGCCGGGCCTTCAAAATACAGCCCTTCTTTACCGGTAATTTTTGCCACCGCACCGGTTGGCGACAGGTTGCCTTTTAAAATCACCAGATGCGAATCTTTTTTCACCGGTGCATCAAATGGCAGGATAATCTGCTGGCCTTCCGGATAGTCTTCAACATCCGCCAGGTTTTCGGCCAGTGTTTTACCGGTCACGGTCAGGCAGGAACCATCGAGCATGCCGGCATCCAGCATCCGTTTCATCAGCGGCTGAATCCCGCCAATCGCAATCAGTTCAGACATCAGGTATTGACCGGATGGACGTACATCGGCCACCACCGGAATATCCTGACCAATGCGGACAAAATCATCTAGGCTCAGCTCGACCCCGGCCGTATGCGCCATGGCCAGTAAATGCAGCACGCCATTGGTCGAACCACCCAGGGCAATCAGCACTTTAATGGCATTTTCAAACGCGGCTTTGGTCATAATGTCGCGCGGTTTAATGTCCAGACGCAGCAGGTTCATTACCGCTTCACCGGCACGCTGACAGTCAATTTTTTTGTCTTCAGACACCGCTTCCTGCGCCGATGAACCCGGTAAACTCATGCCCAAGGCTTCAATCGCCGAGGCCATCGAGTTGGCGGTGTACATGCCGCCACAGGAACCCGGTCCCGGCAAGGCCACTTCTTCAATCTGTTTGACCTGAATTTCGTTAATTTCGCCTTTGGCATGCTGCCCGACCGCCTCAAATACCGAAATCATGTCGGTATGGCCGGCGCCCGGCTTGATGGTGCCACCATAAACAAACAGCCCCGGACGGTTGAGGCGCGCCAGCCCCATAATACAGCCCGGCATATTTTTATCGCAGCCGCCAATGGCAATCACCCCATCATAGGCCTGACAGCCGACCACGGCTTCAATCGAATCGGCAATAATTTCGCGGGTCAGCAGCGAATATTTCATGCCCTCGGTGCCGTTTGAAATCCCGTCAGAAATGGTGATGGTGTTAAAGATAATCCCCTTACCGCCAGCGGCATTGACCCCGGCTTCGGCTTCACGCGCCAGCCCATCAATATGCATATTACACGGCGTGACATTGGCCCAGGTTGAGGCAATCCCGATAAAAGGACGCGTAAAATCCTCATCCTGAAAGCCGGTGGCGCGCATCATGGAACGTGCCGGTGCATTTTCAATGCCCTCATAGACCGGGGCGGAATGTTCGCGGATATTATCTTTACTCATTGGTTTCTTCCTTGGCGATCACTGGATTGAAGTCGCAGTGTTTGGCAATTTATTCTACGATTATTGTATAGAATTAAATCCGTACAATATAGCTTTCAGCGGTTTCTCGAACATTTGATCTATACCCAAGTCATCTGCAACGGTCCGAGGCAGGACTACAATTCATATTAAATGGTTTTGCGATATCAGTGAAACCTGC
The DNA here is from genome assembly GCF_013418945.1 of Acinetobacter sp. YH12112. Lineage (NCBI taxonomy): Bacteria > Pseudomonadati > Pseudomonadota > Gammaproteobacteria > Moraxellales > Moraxellaceae > Acinetobacter > Acinetobacter sp. YH12112. The sequence continues at coordinate 72,327 of NZ_VPBA01000011.1, forward strand.
GGGTACTGAACGAGTTTTGCAGATGAAAATGGTTTTACCTCCTTTTGCCCAATGAGCAATGTATTTCACAAGATAGGTCGAACCGAAGATGATTAACCGTCATCAAATCCTTCTTTTTAAGACGGTGTCGTGCTGAAGCGATCCATTTCAAACTTAGCTTCTCACATAAAAAAGCACCCCATCAGGAGTGCTTTTTTAGCTCTAAAAACTTAGCGCTTAGATTTCACGTACCGCGCCTTTGGCCGCACTGGTGGTGTGCATGGCATAGGCTTTCAGCGCTTTAGAAATCTTGCGCGGACGTTCTTCAGCGGGCTGCCAGCCTTTGGCTTCCTGTGCTTCACGGCGCGCTGCCATGGTTGCATCATCAACCGCCAGGTGAATGCTACGGTTTGGAATATCAATTTCAATGCGATCGCCATCTTCGACCAGACCAATCGCGCCACCTTCTGCCGCTTCCGGAGAGACGTGACCAATCGACAGGCCAGATGAACCGCCCGAGAAACGGCCATCGGTTAGCAAGGCACAGTCTTTGCCCAGACCTTTAGATTTCAGGTAGCTGGTTGGGTACAGCATTTCCTGCATCCCCGGACCACCACGTGGACCTTCGTAACGAATCACCACCACATCACCGGCGCTGATTTTACCACCCAGAATCGCCTCTACTGCGGCATCCTGGCTTTCAAATACGCGAGCTGTACCATTAAATTTCAGGATGGATTCATCTACACCCGCAGTTTTTACGATACAGCCATCCAGCGCGATGTTGCCGTACAGCACGGCCAGACCACCATCTTTAGAGAAGGCATGTTCAGCATTACGGATCACGCCATTTTCACGGTCGCCATCAAGGCGTGAATAATAACGGTCCTGTGAGAATGCAGTCTGGGTCGGAACGCCACCTGGCGCCGATTTGAAGAAGGTGTACACCTCTTCATTTTCAGTACGGATGATGTCCCATTTATCTAAGGCATCTTTTAAAGTGGCTTCATGTACGGTCGGTACAGAAGTATCCAGCAAACCGGCACGATCCAGCTCGCCTAGAATACCCATGATCCCGCCGGCACGGTGGACATCTTCCATATGTACATCATTTTTTGCCGGAGCCACTTTACACAAGACCGGCACTTTACGCGATAAACGGTCGATGTCATCCATGGTGAAATCAACACCGGCTTCATTGGCCGCAGCCAACAGGTGCAATACAGTATTGGTTGAACCGCCCATGGCAATGTCCAGCGTCATGGCATTTTCATACGAGGCTTTGGTGGCAATTGAACGTGGCAGAACGCTGTAATCATCCTGTTCATAGTGACGTTTGGCCAGTTCCACAATTAAAGAACCAGCACGTTCGAACAGTTTTTTACGGTTAGCATGCGTGGCCAGTGTAGAACCGTTACCTGGAAGAGATAAACCGAGTGCTTCGGTCAAGCAGTTCATTGAGTTGGCAGTGAACATGCCTGAACATGAACCACAGGTTGGACAGGCTGAACGTTCGTATTCTGCCACTTCTTCATCGGTGAAGTTGTCATCTGCAGCAACAATCATGGCATCAATCAGGTCGATGGCTTTTTCGTTGCCACGGATTTTGACTTTACCTGCTTCCATTGGACCGCCCGACACGAACACCACCGGAATATTCAGACGCATGGCGGCCATTAACATGCCCGGGGTGATTTTGTCACAGTTTGAAATACAAACCATGGCATCAGCACAGTGTGCGCTGACCATATATTCGACCGAGTCGGCAATCAGGTCACGTGATGGCAAGGAATACAGCATGCCGTCATGACCCATGGCGATGCCGTCATCGACTGCAATGGTATTGAATTCTTTGGCTACACCACCTGACGCTTCAATTTGACGTGCCACCAGCTGACCAAGGTCTTTTAAATGCACGTGACCCGGTACAAACTGGGTAAAAGAGTTGACCACCGCAATAATCGGCTTGCCAAAATCTTCATCTTTCATCCCGGTCGCACGCCATAAGCCACGTGCGCCCGCCATATTTCTTCCGTGTGTCGATGTTTTTGAACGATAGTCAGGCATGTGTATTTCCAACGAGTTGTGCTTGAGAGGGTGAATCCCCATCTCTGGCTAAAATGTACTGATCTTCAGGTTATCAGTTGAAATTTCGTCACATCATACTACAGCTCAATCTGTCAGCGTGCTGGGTGATCGGGTCTTTTGAACCTTTTATTCTGCGCTCTTTCAACTGATGAAAACTGGGGAGACTCGCCTACGGAGCCGATATGATTTGATCATAAAGCATTAGCTCCGGCATTTTCATGAATAATTTTTACCTTTTATATAAACAAAATTTATTGATATTAATTTTTTAAATAAAATTTTGTTTGCAAAGAACAGTACCCAGCCGACCTCATGAAGATGCAACCTCTATTTACATGACAATTTAGGCTTAAAAAGGCTTTTCGCATATAATGTGGGGCAAGTTTATATGGAATCTCATGTGTGAAAATTATCTTTGCGGGAACACCAGAATTTGCAGCTGTAGCGCTCGATGCCTTATTAAAAACCGAGCATGAAATTGTGGCGGTCTATACTCAACCTGACCGCAAAGCAGGCCGCGGACAAAAACTCACGGCCTCTGCCGTGAAACAACTGGCGCTGGCGCATGATCTTCCGGTGTATCAACCACTACATTTTAAATCGTCCACGGAAGAAGGTCTGGCGGCACAGGCAGAATTAAAAGCCCTGAATGCCGATGTAATGGTGGTGGCAGCCTATGGCCTGATTTTGCCACAAGTGGTGCTGGATACACCCAAATATGGCTGCCTGAATATTCATGGTTCGCTGCTGCCACGCTGGCGAGGGGCGGCGCCAATTCAACGCGCCATTGCCACCGGCGATGCTGAAACCGGCGTGACCATTATGAAGATGGCGGCCGGGCTGGATACCGGCGATATGATGTATAAAACCCTGTGCCCGATTACAGCCGAAGATACTTCTGCCAGCCTACATGACAAACTGGCCATTCAGGGTGCAGAGGCGATTGTGGCGGTACTGGCTTCGGAGCAGACTTTACAACAGTATCTGGAACAGCGCGAAGTGCAGGATGAAGCTTTAACGGTATATGCCCACAAGCTGTCTAAAGCCGAAGCGAAAATTGACTGGTCTCAGGATGCTGTGACAATTGACCGCAATATTCGCGCCTTTAACCCGTGGCCGGTGGCGTTTATTCCGCTGGATGAGCAAAGTAATTTACGGGTCTGGGGATCTGTGCTGTCAAATGAAGCGGTCAATGGCCAGTCGGCGGGGACCATTCTGGCACTAGATAAACAGGGCGTGCATGTGGCCTGTGGCGATGGCAAAGCCATCTGCCTGACCAGCCTGCAATGGCCGGGTGGTAAAGCGCTGAATCCGGTCCAGATTGCACAAACCCAGAAATTAAGTATTGGGCAGGTGCTGGCATGAATCAACATCCATCCGGTCAGTCACATCTGAACTTACGCGCCCAAGTGATTCGTACTTTATTGGCCGTCCAGCAGGGCCAATCTCTGGCCAGTATTTTACCGCTGCATCTGACCAAGGTCGCCGAGCGTGACCGGGCGTTGTATCACGAACTGGTCTTGGGCACCTTGCGTCAATGGTATGGCCTGAAAAGCATTACCCTGCCTTTGCTGGTCAAACCACTGAACAATGAAACCGTCGAAACCTGTCTCTATGTCGGGCTGTATCAGATTTTATGTACCCGTATTGCCGACCATGCGGCTATTTCAGAAACCGTGACTGCCACCAAGCAGTTAGGCTTTCAGGCGCTCAGTGGTGTGGTCAATGCCATCCTACGTCGTGTTTCACGTGAAACATCGGTCTTTGAGCAGACGCTGCAAGCGGCGCATGGTTTACCCAGCTGGCTGTTTAAACGTCTGAAAAAAGACTGGCCGGAACAGCTGGAGCAACTGACCCAGGACCTGAAACAGACAGCACCACTGACTTTAAGGGTCAATCAGCGCAAGATCAGCCGTGAAGCCTATCTGAATAAACTGCTGGGCGCCGGTATTCAGGCACGTCCGGGCGAGCGTTCCGATGTGGCGATTATTCTGGAACAGGCGGTGCAGATTCCGGAGCTGCCGGGCTTTGATGCCGGCTGGTTCTCGGTACAGGATGAACATGCCCAGCTTTGTGCGCAGTTACTGCCAGATTTAAATGGCAAAGTGGTGATTGATGCCTGTGCAGCCCCGGGCGGAAAAACCGCACATATTCTGGAAAAATTTAGTCCGGCCACTTTGGTGGCACTGGATCAGGACCCGAAACGCCTGCTACGGGTCACGGAAAATCTGGAGCGCCTGCAACTGACCGATACGCAGCAGGTCGAAATTCTGGCGGCAGATGCTACGCGCTGGACCGCAACCGAACCGGTCGATTGTATTGTGCTGGATGCACCCTGCTCTGCCATTGGGGTGATGCGTCGTCATCCGGATATTCGCCTGTTACGCCAGTCCGCTGACATTCAGCAAACTGTCGAGCTGCAGCAGCAGATTCTGGAACAGATGTGGTCCCAGCTAAAAGTCGGCGGCACCTTGCTGTATATCACCTGTTCCATTTTAAAAGCAGAAAATGAACAGCAGATGCAGCAGTTCTTTGCCCAGCATGCCGATGCCAAAGAAATTAAAATTGCCACAGACTATGGCGTTGAACAGCAGTATGGCCGCCAGCTGTTACCGGAAGCCGGACGCGGCGATGGCTTCTATTATTGCCGGATCGAAAAAATCTAGACGATAAAAAAAGGAACCCTCAGGTGGTTCCTTTTTTATGCTACAGCGGCTTAGTCTGTACAAGCATGTACCACAGACTTAATCCTCCGGTTCATCTGGATGTTTGCTCAGATGAATCATGGCCAAGATTAAACCGCCCCAGAGCAGGACAGTCGAGATGATCATCATGATAATTGCTTCAGTATTCATCTTAGTTCTCCTCTTCCGGGACTTTGTCTTTCAGACAGCTCAGTACAATGGCACCCACAATAAACAGGGCCAGCGTACCGCCACCCACCAACCATAAGATTTCAGCCGGATAACCGCCATAACCTTCTGCAACAATCGACTTGATGGTTAGGCCTAAAGCCACCAGTAATGATAATGGAGTCACAACGGTTAACAGGAAGTTCCAGCCGGCACCCAGTTTAATACTAGAGTACTGGTTGATATGCGCCTGTAACTGCGACAATAACGGACGACGGAACCACGACACCAGAATAATCGACAGTAAACCACCGCCAACAATACCAATATTATTGGCAAAGTAGTCAATGATGTCGACAAAGGTAATCGCACTATGGGTCGAGAAAATCAGGGTCGAAACAATGGCAGAACCACCGGCAATAATGCTGACCGATTTTTTACGTGACCAGCCTAACTTGTCCTGGAAAGCTGAAATCGGCACTTCCAGAATACTGACCATGGAAGTAATCCCGGCAACGGTCAACGAGGCAAAGAACAGGAAGCCAAATAAGTCGCCGCCTGCGCCCATGCTGGAAATAATTTTCGGGAAGGCAATAAAAGCCAGACCAATACCGCCAGATACCACTTCTTCCACGGTTGAGCCTGAGCTGAACGCCATAAAGCCCAAAGCCGCAAATACCCCGATACCGGCCAGAATTTCAAAAGATGAGTTGGCCAGCGCAACCACCGCACCGGAACCAGTCATATTGGTTTTACGCTTTAAATACGAGGCATAGGTCAGCATGATCCCGAAGCCAACAGACAGCGAGAAGAAGATATGACCAAATGCGGCCAGCCAGACTTTATAGTTGCCCATCGCTTCCCAGTTCGGGGTAAAGAAGGCATTTAAACCTGCGGTTGCACCCGGTAAACGGATCGCCTGAATCACCAGAATCGTGAACAGTACCACCAGTAACGGCATAAAGATTTTATTGGCCAGTTCCACACCACGACGTACACCACCGTAGAGAATGAACATCACCACCGCCCAGACAATCACCAGACCGAAGAATAAGGTCGGTACAAAGCCCAAGGCCAGCCCTTCGCCATTTTGCAAATAGGAATTAAAGAAGAAGGCCTGGGTGTCTGCCCCCCATTTCTGGCCAATCGCGTAGTACATATAACTACCGGCCCAGGACAGAACGCTGGCATAGTAAATCCCGATGACCAAAGTCACCATCACCTGCCACCAGCCCAAGGACTCGCTGTTCATGAGCTTTTTATACGCCAGTGGCGGCGCTTTACGGAACTTATGCCCGACCGCGTAATCTAAATATAATAACGGCAAACCGGCAGCAAAAATTGCCACCAGATACGGTACTAAGAAGGCACCACCACCATTTTCGTAAGCCACATAGGGAAAACGCCAAATATTCCCCAAGCCTACAGCTGAACCAATCGCTGCAATAATAAAGCCTGATCGCGCGGACCAGTTTTCACGATTTCCTGACATAAAACACCTAAACCTAGATGCTTTTTTCACTGCTTTTTATGTGGTTTTCTCGCAAGCAAAAAAGCACCATGCAATATTAATCTTGAGTGTTTGATTTAGCCTTGACCTTTTGGGTACTGGTTTCTAAATGACAAACAGGGAGTGGATGACGAAAACTTGCTTAAAGTGCATCGTGAAGACTCCCTTTTATATGGTTCAACAATACTCACTTTTAAAAAATTATTCTGTAATTTCTGCTCCAAATCTTGGGTTTTTATAATCTATCCTGATTCAACCGCTCAATTAATCAGCTTATTTATTGTACAATTTTGGTTATGAATCACCAAACTTTTTGGAATATATTATGAAGTAAAACTGAAAACTCAATTGCTATCCTTTAAACGGTCATTTATACCCGATGATATAAAATGCCTATCACCTACCCGCACTGCTTTCTTCGGATACTGTATTTCATCAATAGATTGCCGTGATCCATAGATGAGGATGCATCAAGCTTGCCCTTGATGCATCTCCCAGCGATCAACCCGGTTGATGGATCACCAGCAAACGTTCTTCCTGCATATCACGAATTGCCGATTGAATTCCCTCACGGCCCAGACCCGAATCTTTGACCCCGCCATACGGCATGTTATCGACCCGGAATGATGGAATATCGTTAATAATCACCCCACCGACGTGCAGCTGGTCCCAAGCATACAGCATCTGCTGCAGATTCTGGGTATAGACCCCGGCCTGCAAACCAAAGCGGCTCTGGTTAATCCGTTCAATGCCCTGCTCAAACTGTTCATACGGCTCCAGAATAGCCACCGGACCAAAAGCCTCATTCTGGTAAATTTCTGACTGAGGCGAAACCTGCTCCAGCAATGTCGGCTCGAACATCACCCCCTGCTGTTCACCGCCCACCAGTACCGTCGCGCCTTCTGCTACGGCCTGATCCAGCCATTTTTTCAGGCGCACGGCTTCGTTCTCTTTAATCATCGGCCCAACCAAAGCGCTGTCCAGACGCGGATCAGCTGCCCGTAATGACTGCAAACGGCTGACCAGTTTATCTTTAAGCTGTGTGTAAATCGCGCGATGCACCAGAATACGCTGCACACTAATACACACCTGTCCGGCATGGTTATAGGCACCGCCAATTAACCGGTCAACCAGCGCATCATTGACTTCGGTATCGGCCTCAATCATCACGGCAGCATTGCCGCCCAGCTCCAGCGTGACCTTTTTACGTCCGGCACGCGCTTTCATGTCCCAGCCCACCACATCGGAACCGGTAAAGCTCAGCAGTTTAAAGCGGTCATCGGTGACCAGCACATCGGCCTGCTCACGCGGACAGGGCAATACCGAAAAGGCCCCAGCCGGCAAATCGGTTTCCGCCAGAATTTCGGCAATTTTTAAGGCAGAAATCGGGGTTAGACTGGCCGGTTTTAAAACAAAGGGACAGCCGGCAGCAATCGCGGGTGCAATTTTATGGGCAGTTAAATTCAGAGGAAAATTAAATGGACTGATCAGCGATACCGCGCCAATCGGTACCTGTTTACTGATGCCCTGATAACTGCAAGCCGCGGCAGTTACTGCCAATGGCATCATCCGGCCCTGATCCATCTGGGTTACTGCATCCGCAGCCAGTTGAAAGGTATTGATTAAGCGCTCTACTTCAGCAGCGGCAGCCCTTTTCGGTTTACCGCCTTCAATAATCAGCAGTTCGGTGAGCTCGGCCCGGCATTCCTGAAAACGCTGCACACAATGCAGCAGGATTTTCTGTTTCTGAAACGGTTTTAATGCCGCCATCGCCGCTTCCGCCTGGACTGCGGCCTGAATCGCCTGCTCCAGCGTCTCTGCATCGGCCAGCGCCACACGTGCATAACAGCGCTGCAGATACTTATCTTCGACCTCTAGCCACTGGCCGGTCACATGCGGCTGTCCAGCCAGATATAAAGGATAATCGTGCGGATGATCAGTGTGCGTAGCCATGTGCAGGTCCTCTATTTTTTGCATGATGCGTCAATGCAATTTATACCAATTCCCGATATGATGCGCCGAGATGTTTCCCGGTTCCATCCTCCACAATAAATTTATTCTGAGAATATACAAGCTCTACAGGGATTTTTATGCGTACACGTCCAGCATTGTGTTTCATCCTCGGTCTTGGCTGTTTTAGCGCCGCACAGGCCGATATTATTGGTGTTAAAGGTAGCGTCGATTACTGGCATTATAACAGTGACTTATCGAGTGCCTTGGGCCAACCCGAGATGAAAGATGACTCCAGTTTGTCTTTTGCCTTGGCGGTTGAACATCCAGTACCGTTATTGCCGAATGTCAAAATCAAGCACAGCACACTTGAGGCAGAATCAGAACGTGAAGTTCTGAATGAAAAGATGGAGCGGATTGATCTCGATTATTCCGACTTCATTGTCTATTACGAAATTCTGGACAATATTGTCAGTGCCGATATTGGTGTGGGTGCCAAGGTGCTGGACGGTACCGTGCAGCAGAATTTAACCGAAGTGGAACAGGTCAGTGAAACCTTGCCAATGCTGTATGCCGAAGCCGGGGTGAAACTGCCTTTTACCGGTTTAAGTGCCAAAGCCGAAGCCAGCTATGCCAAGTTTGATGATACTGTCATTAGCGATGCACAGGCAGAACTGAAATATAATTTTATTGATAATTTACTGGTCGATGTCGGGCTGAAGGCCGGTTACCGCATTTTAGATGTGGAACTGAACGAAGGTGATGAGCGTAATCTCCAGCTGGATTTTAAAGGTCCTTATCTCGGGCTGGAAGCACACTTCTAAGCCAGGCAAATTATCTTTATACCTTTAAACAAAAAGCCTCTACTGAGGCTTTTTGTTGGTTTAGATGAATTACATCGGTTTAGCTATAAGAGCGACTGGCCTTGGACACCACCGGTGGCGTTTCGGTAACCGGCTCTGAGGCTTTCTGGATGCGAATCAGGGCAACTGCAATTGCACCAATCACCGCTGGAATCGCCACCGCCAAGAAATTCAGTTTATGCGGTAATTCCATACCCAATAGCAGCCCAATAATAATCGGGCCGACAATTGCACCCACGCGACCAACCGCAGAGGCACAACCAATCCCGGTTGAACGTACCGCTAGTGGATAATACTGCGCCACAAAGCTGTATAGCAGAATACTACTGCCAATTGCGGAAGCCCCAGCCAGCGCCACCAGTAGGTAAATCACCGGTTGTGGCGAGTTAAAGCCTAATCCAACCAGCGCCACAGCCCCCATCAGGAACATGCCAATAATCACCGGTTTTAAATGGAAACGGTCTGCCAGAATCCCGCCGCCAATGGTGCCAATTACTGCGCCAATATTCATCGACATCAGGAACATCAGGCTGCTACCCAGCGAGTAACCAGCGGCCATCATTAGTTTTGGTAACCAGCTGCCCAGTGCATAGACCATCAATAAACACATAAAGAAGCAGCACCAGAACAATAAGGTACTCATGCCACGGTTTTGCTTAAATAAGGCGGCAATAGAGGCATCCGGCACCTGTACTTCATTTAAGACCAGCTGGGTCTGCGCACTGACTTTTTCTTCTGGCGTGATTTTCTGGATAATCTGGCGCGCTTTTTCATCCTGCTGTTTTTTCACTAAAAAGGTCAATGATTCAGGTAAAAACTTCCACAAGATCGGTAACAGCAACAGTGGAATACCCGCGATATAGAACATCACTTCCCAGCCAAAACTTGGAGTTAACCAGGCACCCAGTAATGCAGCCATAATCCCGCCAACCGCATACCCACTAAACATGGTGGTCACCAAGGTACTGCGCAGTTTTTGTGGTGCATATTCAGAGGTTAAGGCCACCAGATTCGGTAATACTCCGCCAATTCCTAAACCTGCAATAAAGCGCAAAATTCCGAATTCAGTCGGGTTAGATGCGAAACCGCCCCAGAAGGTAAAACCGCTAAATAAGGTCACACAAATTAAAATGACATTTTTACGGCCAATCTTATCGGCCAGCATGCCAAAAAACATGGCACCGAACATCATTCCGGCCAGGGCAGTACTGGCCAACATGCCTGCTTGCACAGCAGTCATATTCCATTCTTGCATCAGTAGTGGTAGGGCTACGCCATTAATCGCCAGGTCATAACCGTCAAAGATGACTACAAATAAACACCAGAGTACGACGTTTAAATGAAAAGGTTTGAACTTCGCCTTGTCCACTACAGCATTCACATTCATTGTTGTTGCTGTCATTAATCCTCACCTCCAATTGTGAGATTTTATTCTTAATATGAAAAAATGAACAATCATTCACTTTTGTCTATAAAATGAATGATTATTCATTTTTTGTCTATGGATAAAAAGTCTAAATGATAAATTTTTCTTAAAAATCAGATTTGATTTAGCAATAAAGCTCAATTTCAGAGCAGAAAATTTAGTTATAAATCTTACAATTAGTGGAAACTTATTCTATTTTTTAAAATTTTTATATTACAAAACAGTGAAATAAAAGCTTCATCATTGCAATTTTTAAGACAGGCTTAAATGACAACTTCTACCACACAAATTTGCAAATAAATGTAAAAATTGTGTCATAAAACCTAAAAAGCACTATCTAAGTCGTAGATGTAGAAACTAGAAATTACGCCCATAAAAAAATCCCCCTGCTGTTTAAGCTCGGGGGATTTTGAATTAATGAGCTGGCGATGACTTACTCTCACATGGGTAACCCCACACTACCATCAGCGCTAAGAGGTTTCACTTCTGAGTTCGGGAAGGGATCAGGTGGTTCACTCTTGCTATTGTCGCCAGCACAACTGTTATGGACTTGTTCGGGTCTTAGTTACTTTGCTTAAGCTTGATGCTTTTGCATGTAATGCCTTACTTTGTTCCAAATGAGTTATTAACGGATTGGCTATTGGGTCTGAATTTTATTGTGTCGCATTAACTAAATCAAGGATTAGTTTAGAATTCAGCTTGATACAACAACTGTTTGGGTGTTGTATAGTCAAGCCTCACGAGCAATTAGTATTGGTCAGCTTCACATATCGCTATGCTTCCACACCCAACCTATCAACGTCCTAGTCTCGAACGGCTCTTTAGAGGA
>NZ_VPBA01000012.1:0-81525 GCF_013418945.1 Acinetobacter sp. YH12112
GTGAAGAAACCCCTTTCTCTGATGAGGTCCAGAAGCAATACAACCCATCCAATGAACGGATTCAACACGCCAATTACAAGATGGATTTAGAGATCGCTAAATTGAAACGATCTCTATGAATCACACACATAAAAATATTGCCACCACGCTCATATTCCTGATTGTAATCCGGATTTTCTGGCGCTATACCCATCCGGTGCCAAAACTCCCTGACACCATGTCACCACTTATGCAGAAACTGGCTCATCTGGGTCATTTAGCCCTGTACTTTATGCTACTGACCTTGCCAATTACCGGCTGTCTATTCAGCTGGAGCGCCGGCCATCCGGCACCAGTACTTTATCTGTTTGAAATTTCACAGATGGTACAGGCCAATCCGGAGCTGTTAGCCATCGTCAAACCCTTACATATCTATTTATCCTGGGCAGCAGGCCTATTATTGATAGGTCATGTACTGGCGGCATTAAAACATCATTTTATTGACCGCGATCATGTCCTGAAAAGTATGATTTCGAGCGATAAATAAATATCGGTTTTAAATCAAAATAAATCAGGCAGTTTATCCACTTAAACTGTCTGATATAAATAGGACAAAACTGTCATAAATAAAATACCCTTGTATATAAATAAAACCCACACCTCTCTTTATTCTATTTAAAAGCATGTAACCGTTTAATACGACGTGAATATCTGCCGCTGATTTGTATCGCTTTTATTGCTTTTCATCTTTTGCGCGATAGCTTGCATTAGAGTGAAAAAAATCCTGTTCTTGAGGCAGCAGTATGGCCAAGTTTCGTCATCATGAACTGCAACAACATGCGGAGGTCTTTACCGCTAATGGCGTTCATCTGGGCCAAATTGAACAGTTTCTGGATTTAGATCGAATCCAACTAAGTCAGGATGCCGAAGGCAAAGCACATCTGATCCCGCTATCTTGGGTGGGTGATATTTGTGAGCAGCGTATAATCCTGATTAAAAACCTGCAAGAAGTACAAGAAACCTGGATTGAAATACCGCAATAAATTTTGATATCAACCGGACTTTATTCGAGGATCTGCTTATGAATCAGCTGCCGCATCTTTCATCCGTTCAACAATCTTCGCTTTCAATACAGGCCTGTCTGGAATGCATTGTTGCTTGTCAACGCTGCGCAGATGCCTGTTTACACGAAGAACATGTGCAGATGATGCGAACCTGTATCCAGCGCTGTCTGGACTGTGTTGAAACCTGCAAACTCTGTGTCGCCTTTGAAATTCGCAACTCGGAGCTGCATCATTTAGCCATGGATTTATGTGCCAAAGCCTGCGAACTGTGTGCCGAAGAATGTGGCCAGCATGAAGATGAGCATTGTCAAAACTGTGCCCGCGCCTGTCGTGCCTGCGCTGAAGCCTGTCAGATTGAAGGTTAATGGTTTACCCATTTCAATTGGCAAATAAAAACCACCCGAAGGTGGTTTTTATTTTTAAAAGAGCACGACTCTGGTTTGCCCTAATAAGTAAATCATACAGGTGATAATACATGAAGCACTCACCAGAACCGTAATATCTAAAGACCGTCGTGTATTCACTTTCATATCCATACTCCTTTCTTATTATTGTTCTGTTCTTATACCAAGAAATAGTGATATGACCAATTGCATTATATTACAAAAGCTCACCCATTTATAATATACATCCCCCACATGTATATAAATCTAGAATACTTGGTAATTTATATTAAATTTTTATCACCAAAATTAGCAAAAAATAACATTTACTTTTTTATCTATTTAAAAATACAGATTATTATTTTTCCACAAAACTTAATTCATACTCATCTTGGGTCACTTTTAGCTTGATTCCACGATAACGGCGCTTGTCCGGATCGAGTGCAGAATCTCGGACTTCCTTGGAAAAACGCATATCATGCATAAAATGCGCATACAATTTATAGCCCAAACGTAGTTTTTTCGGTTTCTTGCCCTCTTTTAGGCACTTATCAATAGCCTGATTTAAAAACTCCAAGCTGACATCGTTCATCTGCTTTAACCTCACTTTAACCTTTATTCATTAGTTTTAAATATAAGTAGCAAAAGTTTCATTTTTAAGAATATAGAAAAAATAATATATAGATATATAATATAAAAAATATCAGTTATTTAGCTTTGCTCGATTTTTACCATTGTTTAAAATATTTTAATAAATTACATTTCTATTAAAATCCAGGCAAAAAAAGAGTCCATACGAGGGATGTATGGACTCAAACTCATAAAGAGAAAAGTCAAGAGAAAATAAGAATTTACAGCGCATATTTCTTGATTAAAATTGTCCTATTTTCCTGGATTTCCAGCATTGGCAAAAGCTTCCATTTTTTATTTTTTTTAAACAACAAGTCATATTTTTCAAAGTAATTTCAAAACGTTACTTGCCACATTTTCTTGACTAAGGTGCTGGCGTTAGCTGATAACCCAAGCCTTGCGCCGCACCCAGTTGTGTTGCCGAAATGGTAAAGATGGCAGTCTGGCCGGTACTGGCACCACATACGGTAATATGTACCAGACCATCATGCCCGAGTGCTTCATTATAAACTTCTATCCCGGCCTGCTGCAGTTGCTCTTTCAGCTGCTGTAAACGCACTTTGGGATCATCCCCCTCACACTGCTTTAAACCTAAGGACTTGGTCACATCTACCTGTTGTGCTGGTGTAGAAGGTACGCTTTGACATGCCATCAGCGTACAACTGGCAAACATGCCAAATAATAAACCGATCTTCATCTTGCATCTCCTTGATCAAACTGCTGCGAGCTCTGCGCTATACTGATGCTTCCTGCCCTGCAACACGTTTGATTTAACTATGAGAAAAGGAGCTGATGGATAAACATCCCCCAGACTTAGCGCTGTACGGCGGTATCCTGTTTATCTCTTGGATGTTGTGGATGCGGATTCTTTTTATTTGGAATCACTTGTGAATCGGTCTTGGGTTGAGGTTGCTGTTGCTGGGTCTTTTCATTCGAGGTTTTTTCTGGTTTAGCCATCATCGACTCCTGTCTTTATTGTTGTGTTGAACTGTTTTTATTGTTCATGATTTAAGACAGCCGCGCTGTATGGCTTTGGTCAATATTTCAGCTTTCTTGTTAATTCAGGCTTTGTTATTGCAACAGTTTTTAAAAATAAGGCGTATAAAAAAGCCGCCCGCAGGCGACTTTCCGTATTATGCCACAGTCACGACTTTGACAATAATACGTTGCAGGTTTTCTGGCTCTGCTGCGTTCTGGACGCGTTTCAGTTCTTTACTAATCACTTTAAACTGATGGTTCTGATAAGAAATTACTGCAGGAATCTGGTCAAAATATAAAGCATCGGCCTGTAATTCCTCCTGGAAAAGTAAGGTTCCTAACTGATAGTCGAGGTCTTTTAAGACCATATATTTCACAATCGTTTTCATTGTATTAACCTACTTTCACTAAGCACTTTATTTTTAGTTTTACCATTCTTTTGCAGCAGAATAAACCGATAATTTCGAGTTTCGCCTAACTGCTATACAATTGAAATCGGAACGCGCGATCTTTAGCGCTAAATGCCTGAATCCGCAACAAGATTGAGACTGATCTTGCTTAAAATCGTTTGGAAAAGAAGAAGAAATGGAGATTCATCATGCTGAAACGCTGCTGTGATGCGCTAGAACAACGGCAACTGACCATTGCTTTTATTGAAAGTGCCAGCTCAGGCTATTTATGCAGCCAGTTTTCAATTTATAAGAATAGCGGCGCAGATATTTTACTCGGGGCGCTGGTCAGCTATGACCCGAGCATTAAAGCCAACCTGTTACAGATTGATCCGGCACTGATTGCGCATTACACGGCGGAATCTGCGGAAATTACCACGCAGATGGCCTTGCATGGCCAGGCTCTGTTTAAACAGGCCAATATTGTGGTGGCCTGTACCGGTTTGCTAAAACCCGGTGGCAGCGCCTGCGCAGAGAAACCTGAAGGCACTTTTTATATTGCCATTCACTATCAGCAGCAATTGCATAATTTTCATTATCTGCTGGATGGCAGCCCGATTGAACGGCTGGATCAGCTGACCCAATTGGTAGCACAGGAAGTATTGGCGCTTATTTTATCTTCACCCGCCTAGATACACTGTTTCTCATCTTTTCTCCATGATTTTGGCTTAAAGTAAAACCATATCCTGCAATGTGGAGTCGAAGTATGAAACTGGTTCAACCATTATTATTTTCTGCTTTGGCCTGTCTGCCCATCATCAGTTTTGCCACCGTCGGCGGCCAGCAACGGATTGAAGTGCTGGGTTATGACCAGAAAGATCAAAAAGTCTATCTGCTGCGCCATTATGAAGATGGCCGTGGCCGTTTGCCACAGCTGTATTATTACAACTTTAAATCTAAACAGCCGAATCAGCTGGTTCAGGTCAATTCGCTGTATATTAACCCCAAAACCAAAAAGATTGACTATGACCAGCAGCCTACCCGCTTTAATGCCGAGTTGGCCAAAATTAAAAACCGCCTAAACCCCTTAACCAAGCTTAGAACGCAACAGGCACAAATTAAGGTTTTGCACAGTAGCAAACGTCGTGCCGACTGGATTAATGGTACGGAACCAGTGCCGCAGTGGCAGTATTGCTATCGGGTTGATGCGGGGAACTTCCGCAGTACCGTCCAGCAATCCACCAGTTACAAGCAAGGCTTGAACATTCACCAGGCCTATAACATCCCGCAGCAGTCCAAAATGCTGGTGACTGTGAAATATTTAGGCATTCCGTTTGAAATGGGCTATCCGATTGAAGATCCGGTTCTGCTCAGCAATTCTCAATAACAGCAAAAATATAGCGGAAAAAATATAGCAACAAAAAATAAAGCCTCAAATGAGGCTTTATTCAATGACACGGCAGATTAAGCCGCCGAGGTACGCTCTGCAATTGGCACCACTTTACGCAGTTCTGGACCGGTATAATCCGCGCTTGGACGAATAATACGGTTATCTGCACGCTGTTCCATCACATGCGCCGCCCAGCCGGTCACACGCGACATCACAAAGATTGGCGTGAACAGCTTGGTCGGAATACCCATAAAGTGATAAGCCGAAGCATGGAAGAAGTCTGCGTTACAGAACAGTTTTTTCTCGCGCCACATCACTTCTTCACAGCGGACCGATACCGGATAAAGTACGGTATCACCTACATCTTTGGCCAGACGCTCTGACCAGACTTTAATAATGCCATTACGCGGGTCATTGTCCTTGTAAATAGCATGACCAAAGCCCATGATCTTTTCTTTACGCTCTAGCATGCCCAGCATTTCACGCTCAGCTTCTTCTGGAGAGGTCCAGTTTTCAATCATTTCCATGGCCGCTTCATTGGCGCCACCGTGCAGTGGACCACGCAGTGAACCAATCGCGCCGGTAATACATGAGTGCATATCAGACAAGGTTGATGCACACACGCGTGCAGTAAAGGTGGATGCGTTAAACTCATGCTCTGCATACAGAATTAACGACACGTTCATCACCTGTTCATGCAGCTCATTGGGTTTTTCACCACGTAACAGATGCAGGAATTGCGCGCCAATTGAATCATCATCGGTGTTTTCATCAACACGTACGCCGTCATGGCTAAAACGGTACCAGTAACAGATAATGCCCGGTAAAGCGGCCAGAATACGGTCGGCAACATCTTGCTGTACATCAAACGACTGTTCGGTTTCCAGATTGCCAAGCATCGACACGCCAGTACGCATCACATCCATTGGATGTGAATCGGCCGGAATACGCTCCAGTACTTCTTTTAGTGCATCTGGTAACTGACGTAAAGATTTCAGCTTGGCTTTATAGCTGGTTAGCTGTTCGGTGGTAGGTAATTCACCAAAGAAGATCAGATAAGCGACTTCCTCAAACTGGCAGTTTTCTGCCAGATCCTGCACGTCATAACCACGATAGGTCAGACCCGCACCGCTTTTTCCAACTGTCGATAATGCGGTTTTCCCTGCGACTTGTCCGCGCAATCCAGCGCCAGTCAGTACTTTTCCTTCAGCCATTGTTTTAATTCTCCTGCTTGAACAGTTTATCTAATGTGTTTTCAAAGGTGTGGTAATCTAAAAATTCATATAATTCTTTGCGTTGCTGCATTTTATCCAGCACATGGGTTTGTGTGCCATGCTCACGAATCGACTGCATCACTTCCAGTGCTGCTTTTTGCATTGCACGTGTTGCCGACAATGGATATAACACCATACGCACGCCCTGCTCAGCCAGTTCATCAGTGGTGTAATACGGTGTATCACCAAATTCGGTAATATTCGCCAGTACCGGTACACCGACTGCATCACAAACAGTTTTGTACATGGTAATGTCAGTCATGGCTTCTGCAAAAATTGCATCTGCACCCGCCTCGACACAGGCACAGGCCCGGTCAATCACCGCCTGCAAACCTTCTTTTTGCAAGGCATCGGTACGCGCCATCACCACAAAGTTGGAATCGGTCTTGGCATCGACTGCCGCTTTAATACGATCCACCATTTCCTGCTGGGTCACAATTTCCTTGTTCGGGCGATGGCCACAGCGTTTTTGCGCCACCTGATCTTCAATATGCACCGCAGCAGCACCTGCTGCAATCATTTGCTTGATGGTACGGCCAATATTAAATGCACCGCCCCAGCCGGTATCAATATCCACCAGCACAGGTGTATCGACACGTTCTGTAATACGGCGTACATCTTCCAGGACATTATCGAGGCTGGTCATGCCCAAATCCGGCAAACCGTAGGAATAATTGGCGACACCTGCACCCGATACATAAATGGCTTTATAGCCGACCTGTTTTGCCATCATGGCTGCATAGGCATTGACTGTACCGATAATTTGTAAGGGCTTTTCCGTGTCCAGCGCCTGTCTGAATCTTAAGCCCGCAGATGTTTGTTCTGTCATCGTCCTTTCCACAGTAGTTTCTAATTATTGAGGCTTGAGTATACTCAGAATCTTTGCCTAAACCATGACCAATTAGAATAAAGTCCCTAAAACTTTAGTCAAATATTCAAGTAAATCTGTAAGAAAAAAGTCAATACATTTCCGTCTACGCTATTCCATGCCAAGCGGTCATATATTTGCTACAATTATATTTATTCCTTACCAATTGGCGGCCTGCTCCCTGATTATGCATGATTTGGCTCAGTTAGAACCCTTTAGCAAAGATGTCCCTCCGACCAAGCGTGGGCATGAACGCTGTCTGGCTTTATTATTGAGCGCCAATGACCTGTTTCTGGAACATGGCTACGATGCTGTCTCGCTGGATGATATCGTGCATCATGCCGGTGGTTCCAAGGCCTTTATCTATAAATATTTTGGCAATAAAGAAGGCCTGTTTACCGCCATTTGTGATTATCGTGCGGAAAAGTTCTTTAAAGACATTTGCTTACCCTTTGAATCTTTTGAGGGTGATTTACGGGCTTATTTAATTCATACACTAGATAATTTTAAAAGCCATTTAAGTGTGCCGGCCAATTCTGCCTTTTTAAGGTTAATTTTGGAGCGCACCCAGCACAATGTGGAACTGGCGCGTTATATCTATGAACAAGGCCCCAAGCATTTGCAAACTTCCATTGCACATGCGCTGGATCATGCCGCCGCCCAGGGTCTGATTCGCTGTGAGAATTCACTTTATTCAGCGCAGCTGTTCTTTGGCATTCTGCGTAATCTGGAATGGCGGATTTTAATGGGCTTGCCTGTTCAGGATGACCCGCAAACCACAGATGACTATATTCATTACTGTGTCGATCACTTTCTGCAAGGTCACCAAATCGTCTAGTTTTTTGCAATTTCGATTCAATATAGTATATTAGCCGATTCCCTGTTTTATTTAACCAACCAACAACTAATTGTTGTTTTGATTTCAATTTCAGCAATTATTGTGGAGTAACGAATGGCTCTACGTCACTTTCTCACTTTACGCGACCTGTCGACTTTAGAACTTAACCAGATTTTGCAACGCGCAATTGAACTTAAACGCAAGCAGCATCAGCATGAAGTTTTCCAACCTTTTGTTGGTAAAGTTTTGGGCATGATTTTTGAGAAGTCGAGTACCCGTACCCGTGTATCGTTTGAAGCTGGTATGAATCAGTTTGGTGGTAGCGCAATTTTCTTATCTCCACGCGACACCCAGTTAGGTCGTGGTGAGCCTATTGAAGATTCAGCACGCGTGATTTCAAGCATGCTGGATATTGTCATGATTCGCACCTTTGGACATGACATTGTGGAGCGTTTTGCTTCTTATTCCAAAGTGCCGGTGATTAATGCCTTAACTGACGATCATCATCCATGTCAATTACTGGCCGATATGCAAACCTTCCTTGAGCATCGCGGTCCAATCGAAGGCAAAACCGTGGCCTGGATTGGTGATGGCAACAACATGTGTAACTCGTATATTGAAGCGGCACACATGTGGGGCTTCAAGCTGAAAGTGGCCGCACCTAAAGGTTATGAGCCACAAGAAAAATTCCTGTCTGAATTTGCTCACTGTGTTGAACTGGTCGATTCTGCTGAAGATGCCGCAGTCAATGCCGATTTAATCGTGACCGACGTGTGGGCCAGCATGGGTCAAGAAGAAGAACAGAAAATCCGTGAGCAGGCATTTGCCAACTATCAGGTTAATGAACGCCTCATGGATCTAGCGCATCCAGATTGTCTGTTCATGCACTGCCTGCCTGCACACCGCGGTGAAGAAATTTCAGAAAATATGCTGGATCATAAAAATTCTGTGGTTTGGGATGAAGCGGAAAACCGTCTACACGCACAAAAAGCCCTAATGGAATTCCTGATCAACGAGCATTTAAAATAATTGCTAACCGCATCAAGATAAAAAAGCACCGTTCATTCCCGGTGCTTTTTTCGTTTTGATCAAGTCATGAAATCCGGATTAATGATCATCTTTTAAATAGCGCGCTTCACGAGGAATTTGCAGACTATAGAAGAAACAGATCACCAGCATCACAATCACATAGATAAAGAAACTGTTTTCAATACCGGCTGATTTAAACTGTAAAGCCACTGAAGGGGCTGAGCCGCCAAATACTGCATTACCCACCGCATAAGAGAAACCAACACCGAGTGCACGCACATGCGGCGGGAACATTTCCGCTTTTACAATTCCACTGATCGAGGTATACAGACTTAACAGCATCATCAGGAAAATCAACAGCAAGGCCACCATCATGGGTGAATCACTAAAGGCACGCATCTCGATTGCCATAACAGGATAAATGGCAATCGCCATCAGACCACTAAACAGCAGCATCGAATTTCTGCGACCAATCCTGTCTGATAAAATCCCGAAGAATGGCTGCGCCACCATCAGAATAAAAATACAGCCCGTCATGATTAGCCCGACCGTCTGCGAATCAATGCCGATATTGGTCAGATAGGTTTTGGAATAAACCGTAATCACATAGAAACTAAGTGAACCCGCCGAGGTATAGCCCACCACCAGCAAGAAAGTTTTCCAGTGATTTTTAAACAGCTCTTTTAAGCTGCCCGACTCTTCTTTATCGCTGTCTTCATGTGACAACGTTTCTTCCAGACGGCTTCGTGCCAGCAGTGAGGCAATGGCAGCCAGACCACCAATCACAAACGGAATACGCCAGCCGCCATCCTGTAACTGCTGCTCGGTCATAAAACTCAGGAAAATTACACCCAGCAAGCTGGCCAGTAACTGTCCGCCGGTTAAAGTCACATATTAGAACGAGGCAAAAAAGCCGCGCTGACCTTTTAAACCCAGCTCACTCATATAGGTGGCAACCGCACCATATTCCCCGCCAACCGACAAGCCTTGTGACAAACGCACCAGCAACAGCAGGAACGGTGCCGCCATCCCGACTTGCTCATAAGTCGGCAATGCAGCAAACAGAAAGGAACTGAAGGCCATTAGGCAGATGGAAATCACCATGGACTTTTTACGGCCATGTTTATCGGCAATACGTCCAAACAGCCAGCTGCCAATCGGACGCATAAAGAAGCTTGCCGCAAATACCCCCAGACATAAATGGCCTGGGTAGAACTATCCATGTTCGGTGCAGTCAGCGCTTGGGTAAAGTAAACCGCAAATACAGCATAGATATAGAAATCGAACCATTCGACGAGGTTGCCCGAGGCCGCCCCGATAATTCCCTTAATTCGACTGGCTTTTTCCTGTTTGGTTTAAGCTTGGCTCAAGGTTTATCTTCCTCATTTTTAATTTATTGAAATTTCTCATGTAGAGGCGATAAGCTCTTGCCACATAAGGAGATATTTTTGCTTAGATACAGCATAAGCACGTTGCTAATATAACTTTTAATGGAAACTTCACACAAAAAATAAAATGTAATTTTTAATCAATTTTTTAGTTAAAAAGTCTTTAAACACAATAATTTATAGATAAATAGATTATATATTTCTTAAATTTATAGAGATGAAGCCAGATCGGATGGTTGCTTATCCGCCCTATTCATGTTGATATAAATGTCTAAAATACAGCTCATAATGTGTGACTCGAATGAACAATAAAATCTATTTGTCGACAGTTTTAGCCCTCGGACTCAGTGTCTTTTCATTCACCAGCCATGCCAGTGAACTGGACCAGTATCTGCAACAAAAACAGATCATTGATGCCGAGTACAAAATTAAAAACACGACCGGGCTCAATGAAATTCTGAATATTATTAGTGTGGAAGATTCACGCACCCTGCCGTATCAGGTCGATCAGAATACGATTATTGAACAGATGCAGCTATTTGCAGACCGAGTTGAAGTGGAAGGTTTGATTAGCAGCCCGGATTTTGAGCAGTTTGCTCAGGATGTTGGCCATAGCGAAGTGAAAAAAATCATGAAAAAGAATTTACTGCAGAATTGCGAGATGATTTTTGAGCATCAGTTCCAACGCGTCAATCCCTACCGGATTGAGCTGCAGTTAAGTTCGGCGCAGCAGCAATTTCAGTTACAGCTAAAAAATTCGGAATGTAAATTCTAAACCAACCCGATTTATCACTAACTGCGGTAGTAAATCCTGCCGCAGCAAATCCCTATTTTCAGCCTACGATGACAATAGAAAAATTAACGCACCAGTCCTTGTGGCTGCAAAATAATAATCAGCGCACCGCACATCACCACCAGACCGCCCAGCAGATCCCAACGGCTTAAACTGACCTGATCAACAAATTTCAGCCACATTAAAGCAGTGAAAATATAAATCCCACCATAAGCGGCGTAAATTCGCCCTGATGCTGCCGGATGCAAGGTTAACAGCCAGACAAATACCGCCAGAGCCACTACTGTAGGTAACCAGAGCCAATGTGATTTCCCCTGATTCAAAATTAAATAAGGAAAGTAACAGCCCAAAATTTCCGCCACCGCCGTCACCAAAAACAGGCAAACCGTGGTCAGAATTTTAGTGATAGAAAAATCCATAAAAACTCACAATATTAGTGACGCGCAGCTTGCCAATAGAAAGGTAAAAAGGTAAGCCTTAAGCAAACAAAAGCCCGTGCGTACACGGGCTTTCATATTCAAGTACAGGATTAAGCCGGTTCAGCGGTTTGATCTTCAAATACTTCGAGTTTCAAACCGGTAGCTTTGCCGTTTTCTTTCTTCACGGATACGGCTACATTGCCGCCGTGTTCAGCCAGCTCACCAAACAGGATCATCTCTGCCAGCGGTTTCTTCAGGTGTTCCTGAATTAAACGCTGCATTGGACGTGCACCCATTAAACGGTCATAGCCATGTTCGGCCATCCATTCACGTGCATCCTGATCTACTTCAAGAATGACTTTTTTCTCATCTAGCTGGGCTTGCAGTTCGGTCAGGAACTTGTCGACTACACTTTCAATCACGCTGGTCGGCAAGGCTTTAAACTGAATCACGCTGTCCAGACGGTTACGGAACTCAGGCGAGAAGGCCTTTTTCATTGCTTCCTGGTTGTCATTGCTGTTGTCCTGTTCCATAAAGCCAATGCTGACACGAGAAATACTTTCTGCACCAATATTGGTGGTCAGTACCAGCACCACATTACGGAAGTCTGACTTACGTCCGTTATTATCGGTCAATGAGCCATGATCCATAATTTGCAGCAACAGGTTAAACACATCCGGATGGGCTTTTTCAATTTCATCGAGTAGCAGCACACAATGCGGATTTTTATGAATCGCATCGGTAAGCAAACCACCCTGATCAAAACCGACATAGCCCGGCGGCGCACCAATTAAACGGGACACCGCGTGGCGTTCCATGTACTCAGACATATCAAAACGGACCAGCTCGACACCCAGCAATTTGGCCAGCTGCTTGGTGACTTCAGTTTTACCCACCCCGGTCGGGCCGGCAAATACAAAGCTACCAACAGGCTTATCTGGCGATTTCAAACCGGCGCGCGACAGTTTGATGGCAGACGCCAGTGCTTCAATCGCTTCATCCTGACCGAACACCACACGTTTCAGATCACGTTCCAGATGCTCAAGCACAGTCTTGTCATCTTTAGACACCGTTTTCGGTGGAATACGGGCAATTTTCGCCACAATATCTTCGATATTTTCCACGGTAATCAGACGATCTTCCTGTTCATCTTTCAGACGGCGCTGTGCACCGGCTTCATCAATCACGTCAATGGCCTTGTCTGGCAAGAAACGGTCATTAATGTATTTAGATGACAACTCAACCGCAGAAACCAGTGCTTTATCATCATATTGGACATGGTGGAAATCTTCAAATTTTGATTTCAGGCCACGTAAAATATCAATGGTTTCAGGAATTGATGGCTCATTGACATCAATTTTCTGGAAACGACGCGACAAGGCATGATCTTTCTCAAAGACCTGACGATATTCCTGGAACGTGGTCGAACCGATACAACGCAAAGTGCCGTTGGCTAGCGCCGGTTTAATCAGGTTCGAGGCATCCATGGTGCTGCCCATGCTGGAACCGGCACCAATAATCATGTGGATTTCATCAATAAATAAAATCGCTTCCGGCTTTTTCTTTAACGCATTTAACAGCTGTTTCAGGCGTTTTTCAAAATCACCGCGGTATTTGGTTCCGGCCACCAAGGCACCAATATCCAGACTGTAAATTTCTGAATTGAGCAGTGGTTTTGGCGCTTTACCATTTACGATTAACCAGGCCAGACCTTCGGCAATTGAGGTTTTACCCACCCCCGGATCACCGACCAGCAGCGGGTTGTTTTTACGACGGCGACATAAGATTTGCGCAGCGCGTTCAATTTCTTTTTCACGGCCAATCAGTGGGTCAGTTTTACCCTTCACCGCTTCATTGTTGAGGTTGGTGGTATACAGCTCCAGCGGACCGCTATTGGCCGAAGTTGAGCTTTCCCCATCGAGATCTTCAATTTCTTCTTCGGCTTGCGATTCTTCTTTGCGCGTACCGTGAGAAAGATACTGGGTTAAGGTTAAACGGTTAATTTGATGGCGTTTTAATAGATATACGGCAAAAGAATCCCGTTCCGAATACATCGCAACCAGAATATCTGCGCCTTCGACTGTGCGATCACCACCACTGGATTGCACATGGAAAATTGCTCGTTGCAAAATACGGTCAAAGCTTTCCGTTGGATGCGGCGCCTGATCGCTGTTTTCACCGAGTTTAGGGGTATGCTGTTCTACATATTCTTCAAGTTCTTTGCGCAGCACAATAATATCTGCCCCGCATGCTTTTAGCGCATTTACTGCAGAATCATTGTCGAGCAAAGCCAATAATAAATGTTCTACCGTCAGAAACTCATGTCTCTTTTGACGAGCCATGCTAACAGCCAAACGTAATGATACTTCTAATTGACGACTGAGCATGTAACCCCCTTAGTTTTTAGGCTCAATCTGACAAAGTAATGGATGACCTTGAGATCGAGCGTAATTATTGACTTGGTTTGCTTTGGTCTCTGCGATGTCTCGCGGATAAACCCCTGCAATACCTTTTCCTTCGTAATGTACAGTTAGCATTACTTGAGTCGCTTGGTCAAGATTCATTGCAAAGTATTGTTGTAAAATTTCAATTACAAAGTCCATTGGGGTATAGTCATCGTTCAATAAAACGACAGCGTATAACGGTGGACGCTTTAATTCAGGCGGCGCCGTCTGTACAGCAATGTCTCCGTCCTCATGCTCATTCGGCTCATCCGTACTTAAACGCGGATTAAAATGCCAGTCCACCATGCCGGACTGCTGAAAAGACTGTTTGATTTCGTTTAAACAAATTGGTCGTTTGTTACTTCGCATAAGAGATTTATTTCACAGTTATTGCGCAGTGGCTTCTGCTTGCGGTATTTCAGAGATAAAGGCAGAAGGCGCTTCCGTGGCTTTTCCACGTGCCCAGCTGAATCGTTTGGTCACAGGTGTACTACCAGTTAAACGCACTTCAATAAATTGCGGACTAAAGCCTTTTGGCATGGTCCAGCGGCCCGTCAGGCGCTCATAATTATCAAAATTGAAATTATTGTCTTCCATGGGCACCACCAGCACCTCGGTGCCCTGAATCAGACGCAGTTCAACATTGCCTGAAGCACGGCGCTTATTCGGGCTGATCTGCACCAGATCGAGCTGATATTCATAGGCATTATCGGGTAAAGGTTTAATCCCAATATTCTGGATGGTCAGACTTAAACCACCCCGATCACGCAGCACTTCACGGTATAAATTGCCCATACCATCGGCCTGGATTTTATCATTACGTGCCTGATTCAGGGCCGCATACAGGTCATTGGCATTGCTGACCGCCACATCACGCTCCTGAACCGCTGCATTCAGGGTTTTATTCAGGCTTTCCAGACGAACTTTCTGTTCCTGTACGACTTCAACCAGCTGCTCTGCATCGGCATCATAACCGACCACAGTCAAACCCTGACGATGCCCCACCGAATAGCCCAAAAAGCCGCTGCCTAACATTAATACAGCTGCACCGAGTACGAGAGGTAAATTGCTTTGCATAAAAGGTTTTTTCGGTGGCGTCGGTTGTGACGTGGTATTGGTATCCGTATTCTGCATCGTCATCTCTTGTTTTGATTGCATTCAAACCACACATTTAAATCGAAATCTAAATGTGTGTGAAGTCGAAAAGCGTTTCTTATGGTAATAGACCAATCACCTCTAGGCCAGCCTGCTCTGCAAAGCCAAACATCAGGTTCATGTTTTGTACCGCCTGACCGGCTGCACCTTTCACCAAATTGTCCTGCGCCACCAGCACCACCAGTTTCTTCGGTTGCGGCTTGTACAGGGCAATACGCAGCTGGTTCGCGCCGCGTACTGAACGCGTTTCCGGTGAGCTACCTACTGGCATTACATCTACAAACTGCTCTTGCGCATAAAACTGTTCATACAGCGCCTGTACATCTGCCGCATCCCCTGCATCGGTCAGGTCAATATACATGGTGCTGAGCATGCCACGAATCATCGGTACTAAATGCGGCACAAACACAATGTGGTTAAACACATCTTTTTGACCAGAAATGTTTTCCAATGCTTCCACAATTTCCGGATGATGACGGTGACCTGCCACCCCATAAGCCTTGAAGTTATCGGCATTTTCAGAGTAAATCATGCCCAGGCTGGCTTTACGGCCGGCGCCGGATACGCCCGATTTGGCATCAATAATAATACTTTGAGGTTTAATCAAGGTTTCAGCAGATTTTAATAATGGTGCCAAACCTAATTGCACGGTAGTTGGATAACAGCCCGGGTTGCCAATCACCTGTGCAGTTTTGATCTGCTCACGGTTCAGTTCAGATAAACCATAGACTGAATCTTTAAGAATCTCTGGGCAGGCATGTTCCATGCCGTACCATTTTTCGAATTGGGCCAAATCCTGTAAACGGAAATCTGCCGCCAGATCAATGACTTTGGTATTGGCCGCAACCAGATCGGCCGCGTGTTTCATGGCAACACCGTGCGGCGTGGCAAAGAACACCACATCACACTGTTTTAAATCTTCAATATTTAAATCTGAATAGCATAAATCGGTATGACCACGCAGACTTGGGAACATATCATCGACACGGCGACCAGCTTCAGTACGTGAGGTTAATACAGTGACCTGTACCTCTGGATGTCGTAGTAAAAGACGTAAAAGTTCAACGCCTGTATAACCTGTACCGCCGACAATACCTACTGAAATCACGTTCATACCTCAATCAAGTGTGCTATGTTCAATAAAGCAGTAGTATGACAGGAAGTTTGTGCTTTCTAAACCTTTTTACTCGGTATTGATGGTTTTTTGTCTTATGTATCTATTGGATCGATCAGAGTACTGATTTTTCAAGAAAATGAACGAGGAATGGGTGAGTTCAACAAGGATGACCCGGCACCCTCACCCCAACCACCAATACGGCAACTGAAAGCGTTTTAAAAATTGTCGATGCTGCTGAAACTCAGGATCATGCCGCGCCACCTCTGCCCAAAAGCGCGGGCTATGATCAAAATGGCGGGTATGCGCCAACTCATGCACACAGACATAACGACAAATCGCTTCTGGCATTAATACCAGCGCACTATTCAGCATAATATCGTGGCGGGCCGAGCAACTGCCCCAACGGGTTTTCGGCTGGCGGATATTACAGCCGTTAAAGTTCAGCCCGGTATCCAGACTTAACTGTTTTAAATACAGCGGCAAATGCTGCTTAGCATAGGCAATAATAAAAGTTTTTAAATAAGCTTCAGAATGACGATCACTAATCCAAAGCCGTAAAGCAGATTCATCCCAGATAAAATTCTGTTTCTGGCTCTGATAACTAATCTGAATAGGCGTATTGAGATTAAACAGTTGTAATTCAGCAGGCAGGCTCTGATCAACCCGCTGCAACTGGGCCTGCTGTGCTTGCCAGGTTTTTAACAGCCAGCCTTCGGCATCGGCAATAAATTTCTGGATTTGACGATTGCTACAAAAAACAGGCGCCGTGACTTTTATCTGCTGACCATCGACACGTAAGCGTAGTCGCGTCGCACGAACATTACGGGTGATTTGAATTTCAGGAAGGTCGGATAATGTCATTATTGTTCTTTTTAGAGAGTCCTCCCCGAGCCTCCCTTAATAAAAGAGGGGAAAAGCCCCTCTTTTTTAAAGAGGGGTTTGGGGAGATTAACTCTTAAAGGTGTTAAGTTTAAATTGCAGTACGCTCTTCAATACCGTTATTGGTTGCAACAATGGCAATATCAGCTTTGTTTAAAGCAAAAATACCATTACACACCACACCTGGAATATCATTGATGGTTTTTTCCAGTTCCAGTGCATTTAAGATGTTCAGGTTATAAACATCTAAAATCACATTGCCGTTATCGGTTACCACACCTTCACGGTACGCCGGATCACCCCCAAGTGCGACCAGCTTGCGTGCCACAGCAGAACGCGCCATTGGAATTACTTCAACCGGTAGCGGGAATTCACGGCCCAACTGTTCAACCCATTTTGAATCATCGACGATACAAACAAATTTTTTCGCAATCGACGCGACAATTTTTTCACGGGTTAACGCCGCACCGCCACCTTTAATCATGTGCATATGACGGTCAATTTCATCTGCGCCATCGACATAGGCATCTAAACCGCCCACGCTGTTCATATCCACGACTTCAATACCCAGCTTTTTCAGGCGCTCTGCCGTTGCTTCAGAACTGGCTACAGCCGCTTCCAATTGCAATTCAGGCAATAAATCGATGAGGAAATTGACGGTACTGCCTGTGCCTACACCCAGAATCCCGCCTTTAGGCAAATGTTTTAAGGCTGCTTTTGCCGCAGCTTGTTTCTTCTCATCTTGGGTTGCATACAGACTCATGACTTCGCTCAACTATTTTTTGACATTTGATGCTGATTTTACAGCCCAAATGTACAGGGGTTTGTTACAATAAACCCCTATTTTAAACTGTTAGATGGAAGATTAACATGCTGTCTCGTTTGGTTCGACAAATTTTACAAGCAACAGTCTACGATGTTGCAATCGAAACCCCACTCGAAGCAGCGCCACGAATTAGTGAACGACTGAATAACAACATCCGCTTCAAGCGGGAAGATTTACAACCGGTCTTTTCTTTCAAACTACGCGGTGCCTATAACCGTATTAGCCAACTACCTAAAGCGCAGTTAGAACGTGGCGTGATCACAGCTTCAGCCGGCAACCATGCTCAAGGCGTGGCTCTTTCAGGAAAAAAACTGGGGATTCGTGCCATTATCGTGATGCCTAAAACCACGCCAGATATTAAAGTACAGGCGGTAAAACGTTTAGGTGGCGAAGTAGTACTACACGGCGATTCGTTTGATGTAGCCAACAAATATGCCATTCAGCGTGCCCAGGATGATGGCATGACCTTCATTCCACCTTATGATGATGAACTGGTCATGGCCGGCCAAGGCACCATCGCCAATGAAATTTTACGCCAATGGCGCGATGTCGATTATGTCTTTGTTGCCGTAGGTGGCGGTGGCCTGATTGCCGGTGTAGCAGCGTACTTGGGTGATGTCGCTCCGCACGTCAAAGTCATTCCAGTGGAATATGATGAATCGGCCTGTCTGAAAGCAGCCTTAGAAGCTGGTGAACGTATTGTTCTGCCTTCGGTCGGTCTATTTGCCGATGGGACCGCCGTGGCACAGATTGGTGAAAAACCCTTTGATGTGATTCGTCTGCAAAAATCAGATAACTCTGGCCCGATTGTCGAACCGGATGTGGTGCTGGTGAATACCGATGAAATCTGCGCTGCAATTAAAGATACTTTTGATGAAAACCGCAGCATTGTAGAACCATCAGGTGCTATGGCGCTGGCCGGCATCAAAAAATATGTCGAGCAGCATGAGCTGATTGGTAAAAATATCGTGTCGATTGTTTGCGGCGCGAACATGAACTTTGACCGCCTGCGTTATATCGCCGAGCGTACTGAACTGGGCGAACGCAAAGAAGCGATTTTTGCAGTCACCATTCCAGAGCAGAAAGGTTCCTTCCTGAACTTCTGCCGCGCCCTGCAAGGCCGTAATATTACCGAGTTTAACTATCGTGCCAGTGATGCATCGGCCGCACAGGTCTTTGTCGGCATTAGCTTAAAAGGCGGTGAAAAAGAACGTCATGACATCTTTGAGGCCTTGAAAGTGCAATATGATGTTGATGATCTGTCTGATGATGAAGTGGCTAAGCTGCACATCCGCTATTTAATTGGCGGTCATGCCGATATTGAAAATGAACGTCTGTTCCGGGTGGAATTTCCGGAGCGTCCAGGCGCCCTGCTGACCTTCCTGGAGCGTTTAGGCCCGACCCATAACATCACCCTGTTCCATTACCGTAACCACGGCGCCGCCGAAGGCCGTGTGCTGGTTGGTCTGGAAGCCAGCGATGCCAAACAGAACCCGGACGGGCTGATTGAAACCCTGGAAAGCATTAGCTATCCATATGCGGAAATTAGCAATAACTTAGGTTATCAGCGCTTCCTGAAATAAAATCCAGTTTAAAAAACCGCCATTTGCTGGCGGTTTTTTATTGGTTTACACAAACACCCTAAGAAAAATGATGTAAATATCCACCTGATCTTTAAAATAAATTTATATTCACGCTAACCATAAAAATGTAATTAGGAACACACTATGGCGCAATTTGCAGTCATTGGCTTAGGCAGTTTTGGTGCCACCGTTGCCACGCAACTGGTCAGCCTGAAACATGATGTGATTGGCATCGATATTAATAAAAAGTATGTGGAAAATATTGCCGAGGAAATTACCCATGCCGTGATTGCCGATGCCACCGACGAACACGTGCTACAAGAGCTGAATATCCAGAACTGTGATGCGGTGGTGGTGGCCATTGGTGAAGATATTGAAGCCAGTATTTTATGTGTGCTGCATCTGAAAAATATGGGGCTGGAAAAAATTTATGTCAAAGCCAAGTCCAAAGCCCACCACATGATTCTGACCCATCTGCAGGTCAGCAAAATTATTCATCCGGAAGAAGATATGGGTGTCCGCATTGCCCAGTCACTGAGTTATCCGATGGTCAGCCGCTATATGGCGCTGGAAGATGACCACTTTATTGTCAAAGTGGAAGTCACTGAAGCCTTAAACGGTACGCGCTATCATGAGTTTATCGGTCATGCGCCAGAAGTGAAAACCCTGCTGCATAAACGCGGCAGCGAGATTCAGTTCAGCCTCGATCCGCAGTTAATTATGCAGCAAGGCGATATTCTGGTGCTTGAAGGCCAGGTTGAACAGCTGAAACGCTTATCCAAGCATTTTAAATAGCCATGAACCACATGACGAAGAATAAGACTGCCTATAAAAATACGGCGAAGCCCAGCACAGCAACCACGGTCAATTTAAGCCCGCCGAGTCTGCTCGCACTGGGATTTTTAAGCTTTATTGTGATCGGCACTCTATTGCTTAAACTGCCCTTTGCCCATGAGGGGGACCTGAGCTGGTTACAGGCTTTATTTACTGCCACCTCTGCGGTGACCATTACCGGCTTGTCGGTGGTCAATGTCGGCGAGGCCTATACCGTATTTGGCCAGATTGTGATTATGCTGTTGCTGCAATGTGGCGGGCTGGGCTTTATGACTTTCGCAATTCTGGCCGCCATGAGCCTGTCACCGAAAATTGGCTTAAAACAGCAGATGATGGCCCAGGAAACCATCGGTCAGACCAGTCTGGCGACGGTAGGCTTTACCATCAAAGGCGTATTACTCTATTCGCTGTTTTTTGAAGGCATCGGCACCTTTATTCTGACCTTGGCCTGGCTGCAGGATTATGATTTTCTGGAAGCCTTTTTCTATGCCGCCTTTTACAGTGTCTCGGCTTTCAATAATGGCGGATTTTCATTATTTCCCAACAGTTTAATGAGCTTTGCCGACCAGTACCTGATTACCTTTACCATCAGCATGCTTTACATTATTGGCGGTGTGGGCTTTGTGGTGCTAATGGACATTAAAAAAACCCGGCACTGGCATAAACTCAGCGCCAACAGCAAGCTGATCCTCTCCACCATTCTGGGTTTAAACCTGTTTGCTTTTATCACCATCTGGCTGCTCGAAGCCAGCAATCCTGCGACGCTGGCCGCCATGAGCCTGACCGATCAGGCCTGGAATGCCTGGTTCCATGCCACCGTCCCCCGTTCTTCCGGCTTTAACAGTCTGGATATTGCCAGCATGAGTGATGCTTCCAATTTGCTAACCATGTTTCTGATGTTTATTGGCGGAGGCTCTTTAAGTACCGCCGGTGGCATTAAAGTCGGCACCTTTATTATTGTGGTATTAAGCGTGATCAGCTTTTTAAGACGCGCCGATGAAGTGCGGGTGTTTAATTATTCGGTACCGGAAAAAACCACCTTTAAAGCCTTGGCTGTGGTGTCAATTACTGCATTTTTAGTCTTTGCCGGGATTTTCAGCCTGTTGCTGCTGGAACCTGAACATGAGTTTATGGACTTGCTGTTTGAGGCGGTTTCTGCGGCCTGTACCGTGGGTTTATCTCGCGGGATTACCGGGGAATTACAACCCTTAAGTCTGGTGGCCTTAATGCTGCTGATGTTTGCCGGCCGTTTAGGCCCACTGACCCTGGCCTATTTAATTGCTACCCCAAAACGCAGCCGCCTGCAACATCCCACCACCGATATTCAGATTGGTTGATGCGCGAGTTCCGTTATCAACTGAAAATAAAAAAGCCACTGTTCACAGTGGCTTTTTGCTGGTGCATGAATTTAGAACCAGTTCATTAACGATACACCTAGCCCGACATAGGTCGCGCGGTGGTTATAATCAATCAGGCTTTCTCCATAGCCATCAAACAGCTGGAAATGCCCTCTTAATTTGCCGCTAATCGGGAATACCCAGTCAAACTGGGCGGCGCCATGCGCATCATCACCGCCTTTTAGGCTATGCCGTAACATCAGCGAGAAATCATGATCTTTCCAGCGGTAGAATGCCAGCATATCGCCACGGCCAATATAGTTTTTAATGTCCGGGTTGTTGTCATCACTGCGGTCTTCTTCAATGCGATACCACGGACGCAACATCAGCGCGAAATTGTTCTTTTCAAAGCCCAGATTCAAAATGACCCGGTTCCAGCTACGTGACAGCGGATCGGAACGGCCATTGGACTGATGGTTCAAGGTCAGGCCTAACAAGCGCCCATTCAAGCCCAGAATCTCATAATTGGTTCTGAACATTAAACTGGCTTCAGGTTCATAATTGGTTTCACGAAATGGGCGTGATTCTTCACCATTATAAACCTGCCAGCGTGAGGACTGGGTATAACCGAGCCAGAGATCGCCATTATCGCCCAGCAGGTTTTCAACCGCTTTGGTTTTTAGTGACAACTGGAATTTGGCCTCGGTTGATGTCAGGTTCTGCTGCTGCGCTTCAGTAACGGTATTGTTTTCATTGGGACTGGATGGACGTTCGTTTTTATCGGAGGTCCAGAAGCCCGGCATCAGATACACCGGTTGATAGGCCCGAATATTCCAGGTGCCCAGCTTGCTTTCAGGTGCCAGTTCCCAGCGCTTATCCAGCAACGACACGTTCGGATCAATATGTGAGCCTTCCAGTGAAAACAGGTTGTTCACCCCGGCCACAATTTTTTCTTTAACGGTTTCTGGTGGAGGGGCCAATTGCTGCGCTGCCTGACGCTCGGAAACCAGATCTGCCTTTTCCGCTTCCGGCAACTTGAATAAAGCATCATAACAGGCTAAACGCTCGGCATTGGACTCCAGCGCCACACAGGCCTCCGGTGTCGGCGGAATGGTGACCACCGTTGCTTCCAGCGCCTGTACATGTGTCACAAACAAAGCGCTGAGTGCAGTAACACTCAGCGACCAGCTTGTGCGCTCAACAGGATTGAACGCCATAGAACTTCCTCTATTGTTTTTTTAATTGACTTGTTTGATCTGGAAACCCAGCTCCTGCAGCGCTTCACGTTTCGCCACCGGTGCCACCACCGATTTCACCGGGGTTTGCTGACGTAAATAAACGTCGGCCACACGTTTCAGATCATCTAAAGTAACCGCCAGTAAACGCTCACGCAGTTTGGTTCTAAAGGCCGGGGTGCGCGCATGCAATAAGGCATAACATGCGGTAATTGCTTCACCGGCTGGAGAGCCTGGTTTATCCATGCTGGCAATCAAACCTAGAATGGCTTCTTCCAGCTGATGCGGTAACTGCTCGGTATTCAGCAACCAGTCCACACTGGCGTCAAAATCCTTAAAGGTTTCAGCCAGACGCGGGTCACGGTAGCTATAGAAACGGAACGAGCAGGCATTGCCATCATAGCTGGCACCGCCACCATAGGCGCCGCCTTTTTCACGGATGGCACTGTGCAGGAAGCCATTGCGCAAATACGCCGCCAAGACCATCAATGGTGCTGCATCTGGATGCGATACTTCCACCGCAGGATACGCTGCCGCACAGAACTGTACATTGGCCTGAATCAGCCAGGCTTCATCTGCATTGTTATTTTCAACAGGCACTTGAGTTAAAGCTGCCTCGTGCGGTTCAATTGCCAGCTTGTCCCACACGGTCTGGATTTCTTCAATCAAACGGTCTGATTGTGGCTCTTCACAGACCAGCAGGAACTGTTTTGGCGCTTGCAGCAACATACTGTGAATCAGCTTAAGCTCATCCATCAGCGCATCAAAAGCAGCATCATCCTGTTCAATTTTGCTGACCAGCTCGCTTAACCAGTTCAATGCACCCAGACCAGTATTGTGATAGTCACGCAGCGCTAAAGCACTGTGGTTACGTGAAGCGGTCTGCATGGCATAGCTATGTCCTGCACCCGATACCCGGGACTGCCAGCGCGTTTTACGTTGCTGTAATAGCTCGATAATCCGGTCTTTTTCATCAAAACGCAGTTGCTCAAAGGCAATTTTTAGCAGGCGGATGGCATCAAAATTATTCACCAGTGATTTGGTGGTTAAGGTCAGCCAGGCACTAATCCGGTTTTTGTCATCGACCTTAGAGCGTAAGGATGCCCCCATACCCAGACCGCCACTCACTGCAGTTTGCAGCTGTTGCAGTTCCAGATAATCATACTCACCGGCACCGACTTCACCCATTAAAATCGACAGCAGATTAAAATAAGGCGATTTCACGATCTCATCGGGAATACGCACCAAGACCTGCTGGTAATAAATACCGTTGGTACCGGCATGATACAGGTTTAATGGTGTATCAATGCGGTTGCAGATAATCTCACGTAGCTGCCCCTGTACAATTTGCAATTCTGCCGGCACATCTTCGAGGCCGACTTTTGGCAGCAGGTTTAAATCATCCGGGGTATCCTGACGCACTTTTAGCGCTTCGGTCTGGGCGATAATTTCTGCTTTTTGTGCTTCGGTCAGCTGCGCACCAATTTCAGCCAGACGGGCTTTTTCAGCTTCGGCATCTTTGGCTGATTTGCTGGCATCTGGGACCAGGGTCATTTGGACGCGATGCGGATTATCAATCAAGTGCTGCTGAATCAACTGAGACAGCCACATTGGATCTTTCAGTTCTTCTTTAACCTGTTCAATGGCACTGTCAACATCCCAGACATGCACCGGATCACTATGGTGAATCGCGCTGCTCAAGCCGTTTAGAATCAGGCTTAAACCGTATGGCATACCATCGCCGTTAATTTCACGCTGATGCAGCTCGATCTGGTGTAAAATGGCATTGACGGTATCGCTGTCGACCGGTTTAGACGCCACTTCTTGCAACACCTTGAAGACGCCCTCTTTAAAGGTTGCTGCATGCTCAGGATTAGAACCTTGAATGGCACAGAAGAAAGTCATTTCAAAGTTGGAA
The DNA here is from genome assembly GCF_013418945.1 of Acinetobacter sp. YH12112. NCBI lineage: Bacteria > Pseudomonadati > Pseudomonadota > Gammaproteobacteria > Moraxellales > Moraxellaceae > Acinetobacter > Acinetobacter sp. YH12112. The sequence continues at coordinate 24,751 of NZ_VPBA01000012.1, forward strand.
TCATCCACGCCCATAAATGGCCCGGTTGATTGCGCATAACCACAGGTTTCTAAATAATGACGCAGTGGTGAAGCCGAGTTTTCCAGTAACACACCTTCGACCAGACGCATGCCCAAACGCAGTTTAATATCACTGGCTTCTGGCAATAACCAGCTTAGAACATGGTAAGTTTTGTCTTTTAAATCTTCAGCATCGACCGCATAGCTTTCAGTTACGGTCACTGGCGCAGCCAAACGGCGCTCAGGTTTTGAATACAGGGTTTCGCCCTGTTCAAACTTGGCTAAAGCCAAGCTCTGGAACTGTTCTTGCAAGTCATACGCTGACTGATTACCAAAAGTCATAAATACCGCATTACTTGGGTGATAATGGGATTTATAGAAATCCACTAACTCTTGGTAAGTTAAGTCTGGAATATCTTTCGGGTCACCACCGGAATTGTAATGGTAGGTGGTTTCCGGGAACAAATGATGTGCCAACTGGTGATACAGCTGATCTGAAGGCGAACTCATCGCGCCTTTCATTTCATTAAAGACCACGCCTTTATATACAGGCTCACCATTTTCCAGCTCGATACGAATCCCTTCCTGGGCAAAATCCAGTGGATTCAGGTTGGCTGCAAAGGCTGCATCCAGATATACCTCCAGCAGGTTCTGGAAATCTTTCTGGTTTTGGGTGGCAAATGGATAGGCCGTCCAGTCGGCTGCGGTAAAGGCGTTCATAAAGGTGTTTAATGAACGGCGAATCATCAGGAAAAACGGGTCGCGTACCGGGAATTTTTCAGAGCCACACAGTGCAGTATGTTCCAGAATATGCGCTTCGCCCTTGGAATCCATGGGCTGGGTACGAAATGCCACCAGAAATACATTTTCATCATGATTGGTGGCCAAATGATAATGCACCGCACCGGTAACCCGATGCTTATATTCAGACACTAAAATGTCTAAGGCTTCAACATGGTGTTGACGTACCAACTGAAACGCAGGATGAACGGTTTGAGAAATGGTTTCAGTGACATCTACAGTCATGCGATCTCCTAATCATCAAAATAAAAAAACTAAAGCCATTATAGCTTTAGTTCTTGATATAATTCACGCTTAAATCCCGACTAAAATTATAGAAATTTGCAACCCTGGCAATTTTCAAACCCCAGTCCGAAGCTCATGCTGCCGTTTAAACCAAATATTTAAAATAATTATAATTGGGATGGTTTTCGACATAGACATAATTCTGCTTCTGGTAAAAATGCGCCGCAGATTTGGTTTCGGTATCCAGACATAGGGCCGAAAAATGAGGACGTGCCTTTTTCTCTAAGTATTGCAATAACAGCTTGCCCACGCCATGTTTACGATATTCAGGCAATACATAGAAACGGCGCACCCGGCCAATTCCCTGTTCCACTTCCTGATCATTCCACTGCTGGTTCAGGCCGCCACAGGCAATCAGCTTGTCCTGATCATAAGCAAAAAGTAAAAACTCCCCAGGCTGATCGAAACGATTCTTGGCACTCTGATACTCATCAATTAAACGCTGTACAAAAGCAAAACCCTCTTTCGATGCCTGTTTTTCAAGCTCGACAATTTGCTCTGGTAATCCTTGCGCTTCTTTTATCTCGATATTCATTTCACTATCCTGATCTGCTTTACTAACTTTCCTCAATGAATAAAACCGTCTAAAAAATGAATTTTATTCACAAATCTACAGCAATCCTGAGCATTGGTGTAAACTTAGCATTTATTTTTTGATGTGATTGAACGACATGGCAACTGTTGACCTCTTTGCAATTGGTAATGCACTCATTGACCAGGAATTTCAAGTCTCTGATGACTTCCTTACTCAACAAAATTTGCAAAAAGGCACCATGCAGCTGACCGATGGCGAAACCCAAGCAAATTTATACAACAACTTACAGCAAACGCAAAGCTATAAAGGTCAAGCTTCAGGCGGTTCGGCTGCAAATACAACAGTTGCCTTTAGCGCATTGGGCGGTTCTGCCTTTTATGCCTGCCGCGTGGGCAATGATAACTTGGGTGAAATTTACCTGAACGGCCTGAATGATGCGGGCATTCGCACCACCGCAAAATCGGTCAGTGAAGGCGTAACCGGAACCTGTATGGTATTAGTCAGCCCGGATTCTGAGCGCACCATGCATACCTATTTGGGTATTACTGCAGAACTCACCGATGCACAAATTGACTTTGAACCCTTAAAAACCGCGAAATGGCTGTATATCGAAGGTTATTTATCGACTTCGGACAGCGCCCGTCAGGCGGTAAAACAGGCACGTGAAATTGCCAAAGCTCACCAGACCCAAATTGCCTTAACCTTATCTGACCCGGCGATGGTGCAATATGCACGTCAAGGTTTGGATGAATTACTCGATGATGGCGTGGACCTGCTGTTCTGTAACCAGCAGGAAGCCATGATGTATACCGGTACCGACACGGCTGAGGCCGCTTTGGAACAGCTAAAACAAAAAAGCAAATACGTTGTCATTACAATGAGTGCACAAGGCGCAATGATTTTTGATGGTCAACATACCTTTAGCGTTGCAGGCCGTCAGGTACATGCCATTGATGCCAATGGTGCGGGTGATGCTTTTGCCGGTGCGTTCCTGTATGCCTTAAATGCCAACCTTGGCTTTAAAGCCGCTGCCGAGCTGGCCATTTTAATTTCCAGTGAAGTGGTGTCACAATTTGGTCCACGTCTAGAGGTTGAACAGTACGCAACCCTTCTTCAGAGCTATAACAAGGAATGTGCCTAATGCATAAAATCTGCATGACCGAAGATATCCCTGAACGTGAAGCACGCTCGTTCGAGCTTCCAGATGGCGATACCATTTTTATTACCCAACGTGATGGCATGTTCTATGCCTATCAGAACCTGTGCCCGCATTTGCAGGTTGAGCTTGAATTTCTGGAAAACCAGTTTTTAGACCGGGATCAGGAATTTATTGAATGTTCGACCCACGGTGCGCTGTTTGTGGTTGAAACCGGGGAATGTATTTCTGGCCCATGCCAAGGTCAAGCACTTGAAAAAGTAAAGATTACCGTGCATTCTGATGGCGGAATTTACTTAACAGAATAATTTTAAGCCCCATCTGCAGGTTACGCCATGCTTGAGTTTGTATTAGACATCGACTTAATTCCTTTTCATTTAAGTCTGATTGCACTTGTCTTGCTCAGCCTGGCGGAAATTGTGGGGCATTATTTTAATCTCAAGCCCAGCGCGATATTCAAGCAGCTGTTTCCGCAGCGGCTGCTAGACTCGCCCTTACTCAATGTTAAATTCTCCAAACTGCTGATTTTCGTGTTTCTGCTCCTGAATTTTAGTGTTGCAGGCTATTTCCTGCAGTTTGCGCTCTATTCACAGCAGCAAAGTTTTGTTCCATCGTATTATCTGATTTTACCAGCGCTTATCATTGCCCTGTTTTTTACCGTGTTTATGATTCACTGTCTGGATCAGGTGATTAAACCACAAAAAACCATTCAGCATGTCAATTTGCTGGGCCGACTGGCCACCATTTCCAGTGGCAATGCCCGTCCCGGTTTTTCGGCTCAGGCCCGGGTTCGTGATGAATACGGCCAGCTGCATTACGTGCAGGTCGAGCCGGAATTTGGTGAACTAGAATTTCAGGCGCAAGTCATTTTAATCCGGCAAAAAAAATCCTATTACATTGCCAAGAAAATTTCCGCCTCGAACAATCTGTTCTATGGCGAAAGTAGCAGCTGATTTAAGCTCGCTCCTCTTTCAGCAGCAATTCCATCCTTACTTTGTCCAAGATAAAGCTACAACGCCGTGTATCTCGCAGCTTTCCCTTCTTCCTTGCCGTGTACATTCGTTCTTTCCGTTTAAGCTGCTCGATTCACTTTCTCTTGGCCTCAAGATCAGCTGTTCTGTGCATTATGACTATCTCTATGGTTGTTCGTTGTAGTTGTTCACTCTGCCCTCCACGTTGAAGACTAAAAAATTTTCCGTGTTGCTGCTTACTGCACTTTTATCGTACTTCATTGTGCATATTTGCTACAAATTGCTTCATTTTGGTGCTTGACTGTTTTCTGTGCAAATGCTTACACCTCAAGCCTTACAGCCATTTTTTAACACCCGATTATTGAATAAAAGTTAAAAATTAAAAGCTGGAATTTTTAATAAAATCGTCAAAATTTTTAAATATAACTATTTTAGTCAGAATTAAATTTTAATTCACACCATTTTAGTCAGAATAATCATTATTATAAATACAAGCGTTTTAGTCAGGTTTTTAACCGGAATATTTTTGATTAAAAATTAAAAAAACTTTTTATAAGCTACTGTATTTTAATACATAAACAATATATTTTTATTTTAACTGTGCAGACTATTTATTTTTTGTATTATTTTGTTTAATAATATAAGACACAGTTTAAAAAACAGGCTTGTTTCTATGAGCTTAGTCCCGAAAGATTTGAACCGTCGCGTAACCCGAGAAATAGCAGCCATTTTAATAATTAAGGTTGTTATTTTAATGGCGATTAAAAATATCTGGTTCGATGCCCCTACCATTCCTGAAAATTTTGACTCTCAAGTTGCTGAGCGTATTGCCAGCAATCCTTCCCAAATCAAGGAGACACGTTGATGATTTCTGAAAGCGTGGTCGATCTCTCGCGGTTCCAGTTCGCAATGACCGCGATGTATCATTTTATTTTTGTTCCACTGACACTTGGTCTTGCTTTTATTCTGGCCATTATGGAAACCACCTATGTGATTTCCGGCAAAGAAATTTATAAGGACATGACCAAATTCTGGGGAAAACTGTTCGGTATTAACTTTGCTTTAGGGGTAACTACCGGCCTGACCATGGAGTTCCAGTTCGGTACAAACTGGGCGTATTACTCGCACTACGTGGGTGATATTTTTGGTGCTCCGCTGGCCATTGAAGGCTTGATGGCTTTCTTCCTTGAATCGACCTTTATTGGTCTGTTCTTCTTCGGCTGGGATCGTCTGTCCAAGGTACAGCACTTGTGTGTAACCTGGCTGGTGGCCTTGGGCTCAAACATGTCGGCACTGTGGATTCTGGTGGCTAACGGCTGGATGCAAAACCCGGTCGGCTCTGCGTTTAACTATGAAACCATGCGTATGGAAATGATTGATTTCGGTGCGCTAATTTTCAACCCGGTGGCACAGGTTAAATTCGTCCATACCGTTTCTGCCGGTTATGTTACAGGTGCGATTTTCGTTCTGGCGATTTCGAGCTACTACCTGCTGAAAAAACGTGACCTGCCATTTGCGCGTCGTTCTTTCGCGATTGCGGCTATCTTCGGTCTGGCATCTACCCTGTCTGTAATCTTACTAGGTGATGAGTCTGGTTATGAACTGGGCGATGTCCAAAAAACCAAACTGGCTGCAATTGAAGCAGAATGGGAAACTCACCCCGCACCGGCTGCATTTACCCTGTTTGGTATTCCAAATCAGGAAACCCAGACTACCGATTACGCGATTAAAATTCCGTATGTGATGGGTCTGATTGCCACACGTTCAACCACTGAAGAAGTGACCGGGATCAAAGACCTGATTGCCCAGCATGAAGTGCGTATCCGTAACGGTATGGTGGCTTATCAGCAACTTGAACAACTGCGTGCAGGTGACACCTCACCAGAACTCAAAGCGGCATTTGATGAATCTCAAAAAGACCTGGGTTATGGCCTGTTACTGAAAAAATATACACCTAACGTGGTAGATGCGACTGATGAGCAAATCAAACTTGCTGCAGCAGACACTATTCCACACGTTCCAAGCTTGTTCTGGGCCTTCCGTGCCATGGTGGCTTCTGGCTTCTTAATGCTACTCCTGTTCGTTCTGGCAACACTGGCTGTAGCAAAACGTAATGCAGAAAACAAACCTTGGTTATTAAAATTCGCCCTGATTGCCCTACCATTGCCATGGATTGCTGCGCAAACTGGCTGGTATGTGGCTGAAGTAGGTCGTCAACCTTGGACTATTGGTGAAGTTCTACCAACATATCTCTCTGCATCTAGCTTAAGTACTGGCGATGTATGGGGTTCAATCATTGCATTAGCATCGTTCTATACCGTACTGCTGATCATTGAAATGTACCTGATGATTAAATTCTCTCGTCTTGGTCCAAGCTCGTTACATACCGGCAAATACCATTTCGAAAAATTGGAAGCTGCCAAAAAAGCATCTGAGGAGACTCAAGCATGATCGAATATGAATTACTCAAAATCATCTGGTGGGTACTGGTGGGCGTACTGCTCATCGGTTTCGCCCTCACCGATGGTTTCGATATGGGCTCTATGGCGATCATGCCATTCGTTGGAAAAAATGATGAAGAACGTCGTGCGGCAATCAACACGATTGCCCCACACTGGGACGGTAACCAGGTCTGGTTCATTACTGCTGGTGGTGCACTATTTGCTGCATGGCCAATGGTGTATGCAACTGCCTTCTCGGGCATGTACTGGGCGCTGCTTTTAGTCCTGTTTGCGCTATTCCTGCGTCCGGTCGGCTTTGACTACCGCTCCAAGCTGGAAAACACTAAATGGCGTACTGCCTGGGACTGGGGTCTATGTATCGGTGGTGCAGTACCTGCGCTGGTATTTGGCGTAGCGTTCGGTAACATGTTCTTAGGTGTACCTTTTGAACTGGATGAGACTGTACGATCCAACTACACCGGCAGCTTCTTTGCCCTGCTTAACCCGTTTGCTTTGGTCTGCGGTATCGTGAGTCTGGCCATGCTGTGTGCGCATGGTGGTGCATGGTTAATGTTACGTACCGATGGTGCTTTACGCGAGCGTTCTGCCAAAGCCACCAAAATCAGCGGTATCGTGTTCCTGGTCTGCTTCCTGCTGGCAGGTGCATGGTTATACTTTGGTGGCATCCAAGGTTATACCCTGGTTACACCATATGACACCGGTAGCGTTGCAAACCCGTTAGCCAAAGAAGTGATGACCAATGCCAACCCGGGCTGGATGAACAACTACTCGGCTTACCCGATCACCATGATTGCACCAATTATGGGTATTCTTGGCGGTATCATTGTGATTCTGGCAGCCTCTAAAGGTAAAGCAGGTTTAAGCTTCACTGGTTCTGCACTGGCAGTAACAGGTGCGATTCTGACTGCAGGTTTTGCCCTGTTCCCATTCCTGATGCCATCGAGCATAGATCCTGTATCTAGCTTGACCATGTGGGATGCGGTATCTAGTCAAAATACTTTAACGGTAATGACTGTTGCAGCCTGTATTTTTGTGCCAATCATTTTGCTGTACACCACCTGGTGTTACTACAAGATGTGGGGCGTAATTACCAACAAACACATCAAAGAGAATTCGCATAGCCTGTACTAAGGCTATGCGCTAAAGGAGTAAAGATTATGTGGTATTTTGCTTGGATTCTCGGTATTTTGATGGCCTGTTTTGCAGGTGTACTGAGTGCGCTCTATATCGAGCATCATCAAGACCTGGATGAGGAATAAGTCATGACAGAGGTTGTAATGGAAACTCCAGTAATCGAAAAAAAACCAAATAAACTTGCGATGGTCATTTCTTGCTTATTGGCCTTTCCATTGGCAGCCGTGTTATTACTTCATCCAGCTGCCATGTTGGATGCCGATGGCAATTACAGCCACAGTGCCATGATGTATATAATGATTGGCATTTCCGGCGGATTTATCCATGGTGTTGGTTTTGTCCCACGTTTCTGGCTGTGGAAATGGCTGTTTAGTCCATTTGTGGCCTGGCCATTAATGATCTGGGGCTATTACACCTGGTTCTTTTCTTGATGAAACAAGCTCCCTTCGGGGAGCTTTTTAATTTCTGGGAGATCCATTCTGATACAAAATGGGATCAGCACAATTTCATCACAAGATGATTTCCCACATCCTTTAAAAAAGATCAGCCCGATCTCTTTTAAAAATTAAAATCTATTTTTATCCAACCCCGCTTTTTATTTATATCTGAATTGATGTCTATATGGATGCTTAATTTAAGGTGGTGATAAAGCAACCAATATTTAGATTCAAGCTCAATCAACTTCTGTATTTATCTCCTTGATCGTGGTATTTTCTTAGGAAATTTCAAACGGATACAACCTATCGCCATAAAAAAAGCCGGACATTCAGTCCGGCTTCTTTAATCTGGGATAATTAAGGCTCAATCGGTGCAAATGGCGCCACCACATCGGCATTTTGTGCACGGTGACGTAAGAAATGATCCATCAGCACAATCGCCAGCATCGCTTCCGCAATTGGTGCAGCACGCACACCCACACATGGATCGTGACGGCCTTTGGTCAGTACATCGGTATCTTCACGATCAATAGTAATAGTTTTACCCGGTGTGGTAATAGATGCCGTTGGTTTAAGCGCAATCGCCACACGAATGGTTTGACCACTGGAAATACCACCCAAAATACCGCCAGCATGATTGGCCAGGAAGCCTTGTGTGGTCAGTTCATCACGGGTTTCATGACCGAACTGTTCCGCCACGGCAAAACCATCGCCAATTTCTACGCCTTTAACCGCGTTAATCGACATCATGGCATGGGCAATATCGGCATCTAAACGGTCAAATACCGGCTCGCCCCAGCCCACAGGCACTTTTTCGGCCAGAATTTCCAGTTTGGCGCCACAGCTGGTGCCTTGTTCACGCAGTGAAGTGACCAGCGCTTCAAAACGTGGCACAGCATCGGCATCGCCACAGAAAAACGGGTTATTCGGCACTTCATTCCAGTCCAGCTTTTCCGCTTTTTCGGTGCCAATCTGGGTCACATGACCGCGAATCAGAATCCCGAATTTTTCTGCCAGATATTTTTTAGCAATCGCACCGGCAGCAACACGCATCGCGGTTTCACGGGCACTGGAACGACCACCACCACGATAATCACGGAAACCGTATTTTTGGGTATAGGTGTAGTCGGCATGACCCGGACGGAAAGTCTGGGCAATGTTGCCATAATCCTTGGATTTCTGGTCGGTATTGCGAATCAGCAAGCCAATTGGGGTACCTGTGGTTTTACCTTCAAATACCCCAGAAATAATTTCAACCTGATCTGGCTCTTTACGCTGGGTTGCAAATTTGGAAGTCCCCGGCTTACGGCGGTCCAAATCGTGCTGTAAATCGGCTTCAGTCAGTTCCAGGCCCGGCGGTACACCATCAACAATGGCCATCAGGCCTACACCATGCGATTCACCACAAGTCGTGACACGGAAGAGTTGTCCAATACTATTACCTGCCATGTGCAACGACTCCTTTATGAATTAACAGATTGAATGAATAAATCGCGGTATTGACGGCACTGTGCTGCGGTTAGGGCAAAAATGCCTGAACCACCTTTCTGGAATTGTAACCAGTGGAAATCGACGGTATTAAAGTTCTGTTTCATGGCCCATTCAGAGTTACCGACTTCAATCACAATCAGGCCATCTTCGGTTAAATAGTCTGCCGCTTGGGCCAGCATTTTACGCACCAAGTCCAGACCATCCTGACCGGCAGCCAACGCCAGCTCTGGCTCATGACGGAATTCATCTGGCAGATCGGCCATGTCTTCGGCATCGACATATGGTGGATTCGACACAATCAGATCATACTGATTTTCTGCTGGAATTTTAGAGAACAAATCCGACTCAAGCAGCGCCACCTGATACTGCATGTTGTGATGTTCGGTGTTAATGGCCGCAACTTCTAAAGCATCTTTAGAAATATCGGTCGCATCCACTTCTGCATCCGGGAAAGCATAAGCCAATGCAATTGCGATACAGCCTGAACCGGTACACATATCCAGAATACGACGTGGCATTTGCGGATTTGGGTTGGCTGGCAAGTTATTATTGGCTTCACCCATCTGGCCATTTTCATCCAGACAATATGGCGCAAAACGGTTTTCGATAAGTTCAGCAATTGGCGAACGTGGAATCAGTACACGCTCATCGACATAAAACGGCTTGCCATAGAAATAGGCCAGATTGAGCAGATAAGAGGTTGGCGTGCGTTCATTAATACGACGCTCCAGCAGACTTAAAAATTCCTGCTTTTCGCTCGGCAGTAATTTGGCATCCAGAATTTCTGCATCGGCATTCCAGTCCAGCGACAGGGTTTGTAATACCAACGCGGAACTTTCAGCAAAATAATCTTCTGTACCTTGACCTAGATGTGCATCATATTGACGTAATGCTGTTACACCAAAACGGATAAAATCACGAATGGTGACTAATGTTTCAGCGGCTTCCTGCAAATGTTCAGGGCTAATAGTCGGTCGATCCACCTAAGGTCTCTCCAGAGTCAATTTTTTAAAACGCCTTATGATACCTTGTTTTGTGCGCTTTTATAATGTCTCTGTGCGTAAAAGCCGGATTTCAATCTGATAAATTGATCTCAACTTTCACGGCCTTAGCCAGATTTGGAATAAAGCCCTGAAATGGTAAGTACAGGATTAACGGGCAATAAATTTGCTCTGATAATAATTGGCCTGATCAATCACCTGTGCCAGCGTACAACGCGATTGCTGCAATTTGGCAACATCACCGTTCATGCCCCGATAGCATTGCTGCTTTAAACGCTGCTCCCACAGCGCATGTTGCTGGGCAATATTGGCCTGATATGCCCCACTGGCCCGATAGTAAGACTTATAGCTTTTCTTTAAGCGTTTTTGCTGCTGTTTCAGTTCTTTATTGACACATTTTTGCAAGACGGATGTTTGCCCATAAGCATGATTGCTACATTGAATATACTGTTTTGAATAACTTTCCTGCGCATAGGCCGAACCCGCCAGCAGCGCCCAGGCCATTCCCCCGATGAATGCTAAACGCATCATATTCCCCTTGCTGCCAAACACAGCGATCATCTTTGTTTTAATTTATGTAAAGCATATTACTGAACTTCAAGCAAAAAACCTATAGCGATGAACAGGATAGAATTTCCAGATCTTCACAATTTCCTGCCATTTTGCGATTGAATCTGCAAAAATAGACCTTATATTGACTATGAGACTCCCGTGAACCTGTTGATATGAGTTACAAACACAATAACCTGCTGGCCATGCGTCAAAACTACTGGAATGACAACGATTCACCGCGTGTCTTGCAGGAAAAAAAGTTTTTACAGCAGATGCTGGTGGAACGCGGCATTTTTCAGGATGCGACTTTGGATGATGCCAAATATCTGTTCTTTAACCTGCCCAGCATTATTATTGTCAAAGGCTATGCGCATGGTTTTCTGCATGAATCGGTACAAAGCCTGATTTTAAAATACATTGATGAAAACAAGCAGATGCTGCAACAAAAAAGTACCCTCAAGATTAAATTCCGGATGTGAGTGAGCGAAATTGCATCTTTATAGATTTTGCTTAGGCTATTTCATAGAGAATGCAAAACTTAACTCGACATTCAGCAACTTGAACTTTTTTAATACGTTAAGACCCGTTAATATTCGTTAAACTATGACCTTTCTGCGAATTGCTGATTGAAGGATTAAATTTACATGTCAGATCAGAACGATAAGCTTAAACAATTGAAAACTTCCTCTATGGATCGACGCTTATCGATCGCGAAGGCATCGTTGCTGGCCGGGACACGTTGGGCCGCCTCCAGCGCCGGTTCAATCTTTTCCAGTGAAGAAGAAAAAGAAAAGAAACGCAAAAAAGCCATGAAAGAACAGGCCGATTATCTGGTCGCAGAAATTGGCAAACTGAAAGGCTCTATCGTTAAAATTGGCCAGATGATGGCGCTTTACGGCGAACATTTCCTGCCTGAAGAAATCACCCAAGCCCTGAATACCCTGAATAACCAGACTGTTGCCCTGGCCTGGCCTGCGATTAAAACCCAGTTACAGGACCAGTTAGGTTCCAAACTTAATGATCTCACCATTGACCATGAGCCTTTAGGTACCGCCTCTTTGGCTCAGGTACACCGCGCCACCCGTAAATCTGATGGTATGGAACTGGTATTAAAAATCCAGTATCCGGGTGTGGCCGATGCCATTGATTCGGATATGAGTCTGTTTAAAAACATGCTGAAACTGACCCGCATGGTGCCGCAAACCCGCGAATTTGATCAGTGGTTTGATGAAGTCCGCGAAATGATGCACCGCGAGGTCAATTATCGGATTGAGGCAGCCACCACACGCCGTTTTGCCGAGCGTTTAAAGCAGGACCCGCGCTATATCGTTCCAACCATTATTGAAGATTACTGTACCGATCAGGTGCTGTGCATGACCTTTGAACGTGGCGTACCAATCAACAGTCCGGTGATGCTGTCTTTACCACAAGAACGTCGTAACCTGCTTGGTGAAGCCTCTTTAGAAGTGGCAGTGCGGGAAATTTTTGAATGGGGCGAAATGCAGACCGACCCAAACTTCGGTAACTATCTAGTACGTCTGGGCAATGGCGCAGATGTACAGGATAAAATTGTGCTGCTGGATTTCGGTGCCATTCGCCAGTTTGATGACAACCTGCTCTCGGTCGCACGTAACCTGATTCAGGCCGGCTATCAGCATGACGCGGAGATGATGGTGAAAGCCATGACCGGTTATGAGTTTTTTGACTCCATTCCGCAAAGCATTAAGCCGGATATGGCCAAAGTCTTTTTACTGGCCACCGAAGCCTTTAGCAGTCCTGAAAACAACCCGGATTTACCAGCCGGTGTGATGGATGATCAGCATCGTTATGACTGGAAAAAAAGCCAGCTGCATAGCCGGGTGATGCAACAGGCCTCTAAATCCATGGCTTCACGTTATTTCAGTGTTCCGCCGAAAGAGTTTATGTTTATTAGCCGTAAATTTATTGGGGCTTATACCTTTATGACCGTGATTGATGCCAAAACCAATGTGCGTGACATGATCAAAAAATTCCAGTAAAGCCACACCCGACCCGAATGCAGCTAATGTCATTCGGGTCAATTCTCTCCCTTCCCCGCTCTTTCCCAAAATTAAAAATATAAACAGAAGCAAGTATTTAGATTCCTGTTTCATCTTGCAGCAACCGTTTATCTTTGACAATTGAGTATGTCAGTTCTGACATGGTTTTTTAAACAGCCGCATGTCAGCATAAAAATAATCACCCGCATGATGGAACAACAACAATGACCAATATGGTAAACAAGGCCCAAGGATTTGGACTGTCGCTGCTCACTCGGCTTGCCAGCAGCGAGGTTTTAGACCAGCTCAAACTGCGTAAATTTGTAGAAAAATCTTTATATCAGGGGGCCAAAGCCGGCTTTAAAACCTTAAGCGTGAGCCAGAAAGCCTTTCAAAAGCACGATGATGTACCCAGACAGCGTTTACCCCATCAGCAAAAATCCCTGTTTGATTTAAGCCTGAGCGAAGAACAGCAAATGACGGTAGATACCATGCAGCAGTTTGCCACAGAGGTGCTTTATCCACTGGCGCATCAGGCGGATCATCTGGAACAGTTTCCCGAAGTGTTATGGCGACACAGTCAGGATTTGGGCCTGAATGATTATGCACTGCCGGAGGCTTTGGGTGGCGTGGCCAGCGAGCAGAATATTGTCACTAATATTCTGATGGCCGAGCATTTGGCCCGGGGTGATTTCAGCCTGACCGCAGGTTTATTGTCGACCTTTGGGGTAATCAATGCCCTGACCCGCTGGGGTTCTGAAAGCATCCAGTCACGTTATCTGACCAGTTTTGCAGAAGATTCGGAACTGCGCGCCAGCTTTGCCGTGCAGGAAGCTACACCGGCTTTTGATCCGCTGCGTTTAAATACACAAGCCACTTTTAGCCAGGGCCAGTACTGGATTCAGGGTGAAAAAACTCTGGTAATGCTGGGTGAAACGGCGGACTTGTATCTGGTAAGTGCTGAATTCAATGGCCAGCCAGAAGTATTTGTGGTGAAACGCGACAGCAGCATTCGTGCACAAAAAAGCCCGGCAATGGGGCTGAAGGCCACAGAAACAGTCACCCTCAGTTTTCAGCATACCCCAGCCGAACGTCTGGGCGATGATGATTTTGACTATAGTGCTTTTATTGATTTGGGTAATTTAGTCTGGTGTGCCATGGCGGTTGGGTGCTGCGAAGCCGTGAAAGCCTATTGTATTGACTATGCCAACCAGCGCACGGCCTTTGGCGAGCCCATCTCACATCGTCAAAGTGTGGCTTTTATGATTGCCGATATGGCGATTGAAATTGATGCGATGCGCATGCTAGTGCTGAATGCTGCCAGTCTGGCCGAAGCTGGACAGGACTTTCATCGGGAAGCCTATCTGGCACGCTTGTTATGTGCAGAAAAATCCATGCAAATTGGCACAAATGGCGTGCAGATTCTGGGCGGTCACGGCTTTACCAAAGAACATCCGGTCGAGCGCTGGTATCGTGATCTGCGCGCGACCGCGATTGTCCAGTCTGGCCTGCATGCCTAAATAACCATAAAAATAAGGAACAGCCCATGAATTTACAGAACCCGAAAAAATTTAAACTGTTGATTGATCAGGCACATGAGGTTGCCCTGAATGTCCTGCGTCCAATTTCTCGTAAATATGATAAGGCGGAACATGCCTACCCGAAAGAACTGGATATGCTGGCCTCAGTGGTCGATGGCATGAATGCGGGTGGCGATGGCATGAACGCCGGCGCTGCGGTGAATAAACGTGGCGATACCGCCAGTGGCAATAAAAATGGCGTCAATATGTCCACCGCTTTAAGTATTGTCGAAATGTGTTATGGCGATACCGGCCTGCTGCTGAGTATGCCGCGTCAGGGTCTGGGGAACTCCGCCATTGCTGCGGTGGCCAATGACGAGCAGTTACAGCGTTTTCACGGCACCTGGGCCGCCATGGCCATTACCGAACCCGGCTGCGGCTCCGATTCAGCGGCAATTCGCACCACAGCGGTCGCAGATGGCGATGATTATATTCTGAATGGCGAGAAAATCTTTGTGACCTCGGGTGAACGCGCCGATGCCGTGGTGGTCTGGGCCACACTGGATAAAAAGCTTGGCCGTGCGGCCATCAAGTCTTTTGTGGTACCGAAAGGTACACCCGGCATGACCGTAGAACGACTGGAACATAAACTCGGGATTAAAGCCTCGGATACTGCAGCCATCAGCTTTGTCGATTGCCGGGTGCCGGCCAGCAACCTACTTGGCAATGCCGAGATTGATGTCTCCAAAGGCTTTGCCGGGGTGATGGAAACCTTTGACAACACCCGTCCTTTGGTCGCGGCCATGGCCATTGGCTGTGCCAAAGCATCCCTGGAACGGATCAAGCAGATTTTTAAACATGAGCTAGATGAGCATTATCAGACCACCTATTTACACAGCTCCCAGATAGCCGCGCAGATTTATCGCATGGAAGCCGAATGGGAAGCAGCGCGTTTATTAATGCTTAAAGCTGCCTGGATGGCCGATAACAAGCAGCCTAATTCCAAAGAAGCCTCAATTGCCAAAGCCAAAGCTGGCCGTGTCGGGAATGAAATTACCCTGAAGTGTGTAGAACTGGCCGCCGCTGTGGGCTATAACGAAGATGAACTGCTGGAAAAATGGGCGCGCGATTCCAAAATCCTGGATATTTTTGAAGGCACCCAGCAAATTCAGCAACTGATTATTGCCCGACGTGAACTGGGCAAAAGTTCCAGTGAACTTAAATAAGATACCGAGTACAGCATCAAGCGACATTTAAAGTCCAATAGATGTACCTCAAATCTGCTCAAGAGATGAATATTTAGTGATAAAATTCATCTCTTTATCTTTTAGCACTGCGCTTATGTATTTTTTACGCCCGATTCAAGCCCAAGATAATCCTGCACTGGCCCGTATTATTCGTGAGGTTTCCAAAGAATTTGGACTGGCGCCGGAATCCGGTTTTGCCGTGGCCGATGCTGCGGTCGATGATTTATATGCGGTGTATTCACAGCCACACGCACAGTATTGGGTCGTTACCAATAATCAAGGCGACATTTTTGGTGGTGGCGGTGCTGCGCCTTTGCAGGGTGATCCAAGCCGCCTGGAAATCCAGAAAATGTATTTTCTGCCAGCAGTACGTGGCTACGGATTTGCCAAACAGATTCTGGAACACGCTTTTGACTTTGCCCAGCAGGCCGGTTTTCAGTCCTGCTATCTGGAAACCACAGCATCACTGTGGCAGGCAGTGAAACTCTATGAAAAGCTCGGTTTTGTACATTTGTCTGCCCCACAAGGCCAGACCGGTCATAGTCATGCCTGTGAAATCTGGATGGAAAAGAGCGTTAAATGAACATGAATCTGGGTAACATCAACCGCCTGCGTACAAAAAAGCCCTACTCACCATAGGGCTGACTAAAACAGTCGAATGGATTTTTCTATACTTAATCTGCCTTCAGGCCGAACTTTTTAAACAGGCTTAAACGGCGTTTCGGCTGGATATTGGCTTTGTTTAAATCACCTTTATAATGCTTGAACACGCGTTTATCCATCATTTTAAACCATAGCGGTGGAATCAGCGCCGGCAGCAACATACTGGCATAACCGCTTGGCAATTCAGGCGCTTCATCAAAATGTCGCAAGGCCTGAAATGGACGGGTCGGATAGGCATGATGATCGGAATGACGCTGTAACTGATATAAAAACAGATTGGTGACAATATTATTGTTGTTCCAGCTATGTTCCGGCTGGGTACGCTCATATTTGCCCTGCGCATCTTTTTGTCGAAGCAAGCCATAATGCTCAATATAATTGACCAGTTCAAACAGGCTGATGGCATAAAAGGCCTGCGTGCTTAAATACGGCACAATGCCTTTCCCAAAGCTGGCCAGCATTCCGGCATGAAACAGCGCACTCATGCCCCAACCTTGTAGCAATTCATTGTCTTTGGACCAGAAATTCTTGCCTTTGCGTTTTAAACGCTGGGTTTCAATTTCAATTGCCGATTTAAACGAGCCTTTCACCGTACGTGGCCAGAACTCATAAAAGGTTTCGCCCATACGGGAAGACGCCGGATCTTCTGGGGTTGCAGCGCGTTTATGATGCCCATACGGATGTTCAATCCGGAAATGGTTATAACCCGACGGCACCAGCGCCAGATGCGACAGATAATGCTCCAGTTTGGAGGATTTATGGCTCAGTTCATGTGCAGTATTAATCGCCACCCCATTAACCAGTCCCATCGACGCACCCAGAAAAATTTTATCCAGCAGCGAAGTCTCTTTACGTGAGACCAGATAGGCCGCATAAATATTGGCGATATACTGCAAAGGAATAAAACTTTTTACCAGACGGGAATAATACGGGTCCTGCTCCAAGAGCTTGACCTCTTCCGGGCTTGGATTGTGCTCATCTTTACCAACCAGAGTATCAATGCTGGGAATAATCACATGAATTAACAGTGGTCCACCTAGAGCAAATACAGTTTTAAATGGTTTCGGTGCAAACTGGTAACCGGCCAGAATCCCAATACCCAAAACCGGTAAAAATGGGCTAATCAGCCATAAATAACGTTTTTTATCTAAAGCCAGACCGGATTTTCCAAGTAAAAATTGCTGTTGTTGTTCTGTGAGCTGTAGCGGAGCATTCATTGCCTGCACTTCCATCCTGCTTAACTTATCTATATATTTCAGCAAACAAGCCACAGAGAACAGTTGCAAACGTCCAAAAAAGCTATGTAAACGTCTTTGGCCCACATTGCCTGAAATTGGCCTTTCATCACACGATAAATTCAGGCTTAATGACCAAATAGCTAAGCTCGAAATAAGAAGATATCAACCCGGTATGGATGCTTTAAGTAAAATTTTTGATGATATTCATCTCAACAAATCTGAATTTATCTATTTGAATCCACAGGGAAACTGGGCATTTCAATATCAGGATCACAGCGCCATTATTGCCTATGTGGTACTAAGTGGTGAATTATATCTGGAATTATCGACCCAGCGTCAGGTCTATGCGCAGGCCGGTGATATTGTGCTGATTCCTTCCGGCGGTAGCCATGTTGGCAAAAGTAGCACGCAACTGGAGTGGCTAGATGCCCTGGATATTAGTGACCTGTTTCAGCAGAAACGCCAGCAGACCATCGAGTTTGGTGAAGCATCCGGTGAAAAATCATTTATTTTAGCCATGCACGGCACAATGGACAGCATTATGGCCAAGCCGCTGTTAAATGCCTTGCCGGACTATATGCATATTCATCATATTATGAGCAGCACCGCCCCGGAATGGTTGCAAATTGGCTTACAGTTTCTGGCAGTAGAAAGCCATCAGATCCGGCCCGGCCGCGATAAAATTCTTGATCATCTGATCAGTATTTTATTTATTGAATGTGTGCGTGATTATATTGCCCAGCTGAATGATTCTAATAACTGGCTCAGTGCCCTGACCCATCCGGAACTGTCCAATGCTTTAACCGCCATTCATGGACAACCGGAAAAAAGCTGGACCGTCGAAACCCTAGCCGAACAATGCTGCATGTCGCGCTCAAAATTTGCCAATCTGTTTGCCCAGATTGTTGGCGAATCGCCACTGGCCTATTTGCAGCAGCATCGCTTAAGACTGGCGGCTCAATATTTACGTCATGGCCAGCTCTCAATCCAGCAAATTGCCTATAAAGTTGGCTATTCTTCTGAAACCGCCTTTAGCCAGACTTTTAAAAAACAGTTTGCCCTGACCCCAAGCCAGTACCGGCAGCAGTTTCAGCAGGCTCTTATAAAATAGCCAGAATCGCCGCTACCGGGTCTTCACAATTGCCGGATAGCAGCTGTTTATGCATGGTACGATGTTGCATCACCTGAATTTGTGCAGCTTCGATATGCATCAGCTTTTCAATTTCATGCGCCAGACGCTCTGGTGTAGCCTCTTCTTGAATCAGCTCTTCAATGACTTTTTTGCCGGCAATAATATTCGGTAGCGAGTAATACGGAATTTTAACCAGCAGTTTGGCAATCCAGTAGGTAATCCGGTTGAGCTTATAAAAAGTCACCATTGGACGATGCAATAACATCGCTTCCAACGTTGCAGTACCTGAAGCCAGCGCAACAATATCCGCTGCATTCATGACCTGACGGCCAATTTTTGATTCTGTATCGGTATTTTCCAGCAGACTAACCCGTGATCTCAGATCAGCAGCACAATGCTGTAATAAACTTTCAATCTGCTGTTTACGCGCATCGTTAATGGCGGGAATTAAGAAGTGATAGTTTGGATATTTCGCAGCCAGAATTTCAGCGGCTGCCAGAACCAATGGCCCTAAACGCTCAATTTCACCACGACGACTACCGGGCAATAAGGCAATATGCTTTTGCGAAGCTTCCAGCCCCAGTTCCAGTTTGGCATCGGCCAGATTATTATCGACAGGCAACTGACTCGCTAATGGATGCCCGACAAAGGCAGCCGGAACCTGCCATTTTTGATAAAAGGCTTTTTCAAATGGAAATAAACACAGCACCAGATCAATATTGGCTTTAATGCCATGAACACGACCCTGACGCCACGCCCAGACCGAAGGACTAACATACTGCACGGTTTTAATGCTTGGACTTTTCTGCTTCAGGCTTTTCGATAAACGCAGGTTAAAGTCCGGCGCATCAATCCCAATAAAAACATCGACCGGCTCCTTGACCCACTGTTCAACCAATCCATCACGCACGGCAAACAGCTTTTTAATGTCTTTTAAGACTTCAACAATGCCCATGACCGACAAAATATCCATCGGATAATAGCTTTTAAAGCCTTCAGCAATCATTTGCGGGCCGCCAATACCTTCAAATTCAGCCTCAATGCCTTGCTCACGAAAACGGCGGATCAGTCTGGCACCCAAGGTATCCCCAGAAACTTCTCCCACCACAATGCCTATTTTCAGTTTTCGTTTTTGCAAGACCTTGCTCCTTCAATTGCTGCGTGGAATTTTAACATATTCTGCTTGAAGTGACTGTAACGACTGTTTGTTCTGAGCCGAGAAAAAATTCAGGTTTTTCTATATTTTAACTGCTTTGTTTTTATACAGCATGACTATCAGGTTTGATTGATGATGCTGTGCTGGGCTCATTCATTTATTACGCTTTCACCGCTTTATTTCACTCTATTCCACCTGACTTGCAGTTTCATGACCATTAACTGCTTTTTATCATGCTGAAAGATTGATCAAATAAAATCCAAAACCCCAACACATGTCATCCCTATGTAATGATACTGAATACACAAATAATAATTTTAAAGTGAAATTTCCTGCTATTTTTAATCTTTTTATCTTTCCATTTTGCTGCGCTGTCATCACAAAATCCGTCTATTCGGCCCTGCACATCCTGATCTTTTTACTAAAAAATCCCCTTTTTTTCAGCTTTAAATCCAGCAGATTTCAGATAGATCTACTCCACGCTGTTTCACTATAAATGTTGATCTTTTTCTCATCTTTAGCATTTTTTAGAATAAGCAAATCATTAATCATGCCAACGACTTATATCCGAAAGTCATAAGATAAGCACGTTTTTTGATGTATGGCATATCCCCATGTTTGGTGCAGTTGAGTTTATTTTGGCAGGTGTTTTGGTTGGCTTCTGTGTAGGTGTGACCGGTGTAGGCGGTGGTTCGTTAATGACCCCGATTTTAATCAGCCTGTTTAAGATTGAACCGCACATTGCCATTGGTACCGATCTGCTCTATGCCGCAATTTCCAAATTCTGTGGTTCACTGGTCCATGCCAAAAAAATGAATATCGTCTGGCCAATTGTCATCTGGCTGTCTGTCGGCAGTATCCCGGCGTCTTTTGCAACGCATTGGGTACTCGACAACTATTTAAGCCAGTCCACGCATTATAAAGCTGTGCTGACCATGGTCTTGGGCTTTATGCTGACCCTAACCGGCATATCTATTATTTTCCGCAGCCAGATTGAAAAATTTTTCAACAAATATCGCAAACATGAATTGCCAGATATGACTCAAGACCTGGAAAAGGTCGACCTGAAGGCCACCAACAAGCGCGCGATGATTGTGGTGATGGGAATTGTCCTGGGTGTGTTCGTCACCCTATCTTCGGTGGGTGCAGGTGCCTTCGGCATTATGGCGCTGGTGCTAATGTTCCCGAACTTGCCAATGATCCGCATTATCGGCTCCGATGTGGTCCACGCAGTCTTACTGACCTTTGTCGCCGGTATGGGGCACATGACCTCGGGCAATGTCGATTTTGAACTGCTGATGTGGTTACTGGTCGGTTCTATTCCGGCAATTGTGGTCGGTACTTTAGTCAGCTCACGCCTGCCTGAAAAAATTATCCGTAAAGTGCTGGGCATTACCCTGTTCGCGCTTGGGGTGAACTTTATGCTGAACCCGGTCAAATCCAAACCGGCACAACCAGTTGAAGCGGCGATGGTGGTGAGCGCTGAAAAAACATCGCCAGTTTAATTTATCTCTGCGATTCATCACTTTTTTTTCAGTAATCTATTGATCTTTTTTATAACAATAGGCTGCTATATTCGTGTTATATTCAGGCTATTAAACAATCTTGTATACGATTAAACCAGTGACGGCAATGAACACTTTACAGTCTAACCCTATTACACCTTCAGATATCGATGATGTGAATATTAAAAGCATCCAGCCACTTGTGACCCCTGCTGAACTCAAAGCAGAACTTCCACTGACTGACTCTGCTTATCACACCGTACTGAAAGGTCGTGAAACCATCCGCAATATTCTTGATGGTAAAGACAAACGTCTGTTTGTGGTCATTGGGCCTTGCTCGATTCATGATCCTGTGGCAGCACATGATTATGCAGACCGCCTGAAAGTGCTGAGCGAAAAAGTAAAAGATACCTTATACATCGTAATGCGGGTGTACTTTGAAAAACCGCGTACGACCGTGGGCTGGAAAGGTCTGATTAACGACCCGGACATGAATGACTCTTTCAATATTGAAAAAGGTCTGCGTATTGGCCGTAAACTGCTGCTGGAACTGAATGAAAAAGGTCTGCCTTGTGCCACTGAAGCACTGGACCCGAACTCTCCACAGTATTATCAGGATCTGATTTCCTGGTCAGCGATTGGTGCGCGTACCACAGAAAGTCAGACTCACCGTGAAATGTCTTCTGGCCTGTCTTCACCGGTTGGCTTTAAAAATGGTACCGATGGCGGCTTAACTGTTGCGACCAACGCAATGCAGTCTGTAAAACATGGTCACAGCTTCCTGGGGCTGAACGAACATGGTCAGGTGTCGGTAATTCGTACCAGCGGTAACAACTATGCGCACGTGGTATTGCGTGGTGGTAATGGCAAGCCAAACTATGATGCCGGTTCAGTCGCCGATGCAGAAGCAGCGCTAATTAAAGCCAAAGTCAGCACCAAAATCATGATTGACACCAGTCATGCCAACTCCAACAAAGACCCGTACCTGCAACCACTGGTCTTAAAAAACATCACCGAACAGATTTTAGATGGCAATAAATCAATTGTCGGGATTATGGTCGAAAGTCATTTGAAAGGCGGTCGTCAAGATATTCCTGCAAATCTTTGCGATTTGGAGTATGGTAAGTCTGTTACCGATGGATGCATCGACTGGGAAACCACTGAAAAATCCCTGCTTGAGATGCATGAAGCATTGAAAGAGGTTTTAGCCAGCCGCTAAAACTGACTCAAAAACGCCATCGTCAAGATGGCGTTTCCATTTCAATTGCAGGAAATTTTATCTGATGAATGAAATTGAAACCGCTTTAAGCCAAATTGATCACTTTCAGTTTGTGCATGAACACCTGTACACATCCGGCCAGCCGAATGCGGAACAGTTACGTCAGATTAAAGAATATGGCATTACCACTGTGGTTAATGTCGCACTGAGTGATGCCGAGCAGCATCTAGCCAATGAAGATAAAATCTGTCTGGAACTGGGCCTGAACTATGTACAATTACCGATTTCTTGGGAAACTCCATCTGACGCCCAATGTCTGCTGGTTTTAGACCTGATTGATCATCTGGTGCAGGATCAGATGGTGTGGTTGCATTGCGGTACCAATCAGCATGTCAGCAGCCTGATGTATTTATATCGTCAGTATTATATGAATATGGACATGCCTACCGCGCAGGAAATGTTGCACCAGATCTGGGAGCCGAATGAAACCTGGACCGGTCTGATTCACGCTGTTGCCTTACAACTTCAGGGCCGTAAAGCAACCCAGGAACTGCAAATTTCCTTAATGAAAACCGATCACTTTGCGTGACAAATTAACACCGTAGCTGTAGCCAGAATTCCTTCCTGACGGCCGGTAAAGCCTAATTTTTCCGTGGTGGTGGCTTTAATGCTGATTTGAGTCACATCCACATCCAGCACATCGGCAATACTCTGGCGCATTTCCAGATTGTGCTTGGCCAGTTTCGGGCGTTCACAGGCCACGGTAATGTCGGCATTATTCAATAGATAACCGCGGTCTAAAATCAGCTGATAAACATGCTTCAGCAACACCCGGCTGTCAGCGCCCTTAAATTCAGGATCGGTGTCGGGAAAATGCTGCCCAATATCGCCCAGTGCCAATGCACCCAATAAGGCATCGCACAGTGCATGCAAAATCACATCCCCATCTGAGTGGGCTTTCAGAGCATGGGTATGTGGAATTTTAACCCCGGCCAATGTCACAAAATCGCCTTCTTCAAAGGCATGTACGTCTATTCCCTGCCCAATTCGTATTTGTGCAACCATATTCAACTCCTTCAGAAATAAACGATTGAAATCTTGTATTCACAGTTTCTCTTTCGCTATAGTTAGCTTACGCAAGCTAATGAAAGTATAAGCGATCATGCTGTTGAAAACCGAGATGAATCTTATAAAAATCATTGGAACCCTGTTGTTTTTGGGCGCCGCGGGCACCCCGCTGTCGCATGCACAGAAAATCAATTGCGAGCAGGCCAACACGCCTGCTTTCAATAAAATCTGCCATGCCGATTTACAGGAGATTCGTGAGCAGCTCAATGATCAGTTTCTGACGGCTTTTCTGGTGACTGATGCCCCGCTGCGTATTCTGCAAGATACCCATCAGCTCTGGTTTAAACGTGCGCAGCAGTGTAAAACGACCGAGTGTTTTAAACAGCAGTTTGAAGCGCGTCTGGATCAGTTAAATTTCTTTAGCTCGATGAACCAGAGCATGACCCAGCATTATCTGAAATTTGAACAGGGACAACTGGCCAAGCAGCCGGTACATTTGCAGATTCATCAACTGAATAAAGACAGTATTAAAATTGAAGGTGTGGCCTATCGCAGTCCAAACAACAAGCTAGATACCCAAACCATTTCCTTACTGGCTTATACCTCACCGCAGCAAAAGCAGCATATTATTGACAATGAACATGACTGCAATTACCAGCTCGACTTTCAGAAGGCTTATCTGGCGGTGCGTACTGAACAAAAAGGCTGCGAACGTTTTAGTGGTATTTATCGTCTGTATGATTAAAACCTGACAGCGCTTTACATCACCCACCACAAAATCAATGGCAAACTGAACGCCGCACACACAGTCTGCAGGCTAATCACACTGGCCATCAGCTGGCTATCTCCCCCCAAAACTTTGGTCAGAATATAAGCCGATGAGGCCGTCGGTAAGGCAAAAAACATCACCAGAATCTGGGTATGTAGGGCCGGCAGATTCAATGCCAGACAGGTCGCCAACGCAATCATCGGCATCAACAGCAAGCGTCCAAAAGTGTTTAATAACAAGGTCCGCAGATCTTTACGCAGCCCCTGAAACTGTAATGCTGCACCAATACACATCAAGCCCAATGGCAAACTGGAAATGGCAATCTGTTTTAAATAATTTTCAAAGCCAATCCATAAGCGTAAATTCAGCAGATTAAACACCCCGCCTGCAATACAGCCTAAAATTAAGGGATTTTTCAACAATGATAACAGGATGGATTGCAAGCGCATCCCTTCTGAATTGGTCAGAGCCAAAACCGAAAGCACATTGACCAGAGGAATGCAAAACACCAGCAGAATAGCAAACAGCGCCATACCTTGCTGATAAAACAAAGACGCCGACAGTGCTAAGCCGATATAGGTATTAAAACGCACCATCCCTTGCATATACACACCGAAACGCGCCGCTGCAGTGCCATACAGCGCCTTTAAAATATATAACAAACAAACCGCAATCAGCAGGGTCAGACCTGCTCCCAGCATCATGTGGCGAATCTCACTGGCCTGAATTTCAGCATGCGCCAAGCCCAAAAACAGCATCACCGGGAATAGTAGATAGTAGTTGAGCTTTTCTGCACCGTGCCAGAATTTATCTTCCAGAAACCTAAAGCGCTTGAGTACATAGCCCAACGCAATCAGAAAGATTAAAGGAAATAGCGCAACCAGAATTATATTTGCCATCGTTTATCCATACATATCGCGGTCTGCCCAGGAGGGCAGCATCTCAATCCATTTTTTAATGGCAGTTCAAAATCTTAAAACGAAAATATTTTATTTAAAGCCTGAGTATAAGCCAAATAGCTCATTGAATTGACAGCGATTTGCGTTATTTTGATGAATTTATTTTGCCAGAACCCGGCAGATGATCAGCATCTCTCCTAAAGCCCTGTTACTTTAAAACAGAGCTCAACTGAATGTTCTCATTACCCGGTCACCGGATAATGCTGCGCAATTTCCTGACTAATCATCAGTGCTGTCGCCGCAGATAAGGTCCAGCCCAGATGCCCATGGCCGGTATTATAAAATACCCGTGGATGCTGGCCCTGCCGAATCACCGGCATCATATTTGGCATCATCGGGCGTAAACCTGCCCACGGCACCACGCTTTCAGTTGAAATATCAAAATTCCGCTGTACCCAGCGCACCAGTGGCTGAATCCGGTCATGGCGAATATCGCGGTTATAGCCATTAAATTCGGCTGTTCCGGCAATCCGCAGCCGATCTGCGCCTAAACGAGAGGTCACAATTTTGGCACTTTCATCTAGCAGACTGACCCAAGGTGCCTGCTTCTGGCTCTGCTCATCCTGTAAATTGACGGTAATGGAATAGCCTTTGACCGGATAAATATTGACCCGATCACCTACCTGTCGCGCCAATTGATAACTACTCACACCGCCGCAAATCAGCACGGCATCGGCATGTAAGGTTTCTACCATCGGCTGATCTGCCAGAGGATCTTCAATGGCTGGCCGATAACTCAGCTGTACCTGCTGGGCGTTTAGCTCAATATCCTGAACATCCCGGCCAAAAATATAACGTACACCCTGCTGCATGGTGACTTGAGCCAGCCCCACCGTGAATTTATGAATATCGCCGGTGGCATCTCCCGGGCAGTAAAAACCTGCATAATATTGCCCAGTTAGACTTGGTTCAATCTGTCGGATTTCATCCAGACTGACCTGATAACGCTCCAGCCCCCCCTGACAGAGCAAATCATTGACCCGAATTGCAAAGTCAAAATCCGCTTTATTATGATAAAAATGTAAAATTCCACGTTTTTCCAGATTGAAATTAATCTGTTCCTGTTCTGCAATTTCAAATAAACGTTTGCGTGCCAGAAGTGCCAGGCGCACTGTTTCCTGGGTATTGTGTTCATAGTTGCGGATATTGCTTAAGAACTCGATCAGCCAGCCATACTTATGCAGATCAAATGCAGGATTTAATAAGAGCGGCGCCGACTTTTGCGACATCCATTTCAGGCCTTTCAGTACAGTGGCTTTCTGATTCCAGACTTCTGCATTACTGGCCGATAACTGGCCACCATTGGCATACGATGTTTCCATCGCCGGGTATAAATGCCGGTCAATTACCGTGACTTGATAGCCCAAACGCATCAGCTCATAGGCTGAAGTGACCCCGGTAATTCCTGCACCAATGACAACAACATGCGGCATAAAACGCTCCTTGGAACAGCTGTTCCAGACGTGATGCCCCATCTGTCAGGGTACCTGAGAGCTTCGATTGAACTGATGTTCAGCCCAACCATCCCCTTCGGTGAGCACTGCGCGTGCTTCTCTCCAGATTTTTGAATTATTACGGTCCTTTTGCCTGAGAGTTTCCGGGGTCGTTGCTCCTTCGGCGAGCACCAAGTGCCGCTCTCCCGCAATAATTTTTATTGTATAGCTTGAATATGAGCAAAATCCGGGCCAAGCACGAGTAGAAATTTGTATCTGATGTTCAAGAAACCTCAAAATCTGGATATAAAAAAACTGCCCCAATTGGAGCAGTTTTTTGAATCAGCTTCAAACAGCGTGTTAGCGTACAATCCCGCGTTTAGACTGTTCTAGTGAATCAATTAAACGCTGTGCTTCTGGCACTTCTGGCAGAATCTCTGCACGGATTTTCTGAATGGCTTCTTCAGTGGTTAATCCTGATTTGTAAATCAGTTTAAAGGCGTCCCGTAATCCTTGAATCACATTTTTCGACCAGCCTTTACGACGCATACCTTCAATATTCATAGCAAAAGCATGCGCAGGATTACCCGAAACCATCACATAGGCCGGTACATCTTTCAGAATTAAAGATGCGCCGCCAATCATGCTGTAAGAGTCAATTTTACAGAACTGATGAATACCCGAGTTTCCACCCACCACCACATAATCACCGACATGCACGTGCCCTGCGACACCAACATTATTGGCAAAAATATTGTGATCACCCACGATACAATCATGTGCAATATGTGTATTGACCATCAACAGGTTGTGGCTACCAATTTTAGTGATGCCTTTGTCCTGAACCGTCCCGCGATGCAAGCTGGAATGTTCACGAATCAGGTTATAGTCACCAATTTCCAGCCAAGTTTCTTCACCCTGATATTTCAGGTCCTGACAGACTTCGCCGACACTTGCGAACTGGAAAATCTCATTATGCTCACCAATACGGGTATAGCCACCCACCACCACGTGTGAATGCAGCTTTGTACCCGCACCAATGCTGACATTCGGACCAATAATACTATAAGGTCCAATTTGCACATCAGGCGCAATGACTGCAGAGGAGTCAATTATAGCGGTGGGGTGAATGAGGGGGTTATTGCTCATGCTTGCTCTGTTTTCTGATGCGAAATCATAATTTCCGCGGTTGCTGCAACAATGCCATCGACCGTGGCGATACAATTATATTTGTAAATACCACGTTTCTGCATTACTAATTCAGATTTTAATACAAGTTGGTCGCCTGCAACCACTTGTTTTTTAAATCTAACTTTTTCGGCACCGGCAAATAGGAATAATGCACCCGCAGTCGGTTTCTGATTATTCATAATAAAGCCAAGCACGCCTGAAACCTGTGCCAGCGCTTCTACAATCAACACCCCTGGCATAATTGGATATTCAGGGAAATGTCCTTGTAAAAACTCTTCATTAATCGAAACGTTCTTATAACCCACAATCCCATTGTCAGTTACATCAACGATTCGATCTACCAATAAGAATGGATAACGATGTGGCAAATATTCACGGATGGTTTGAATATGCATTGGCAATTCAGGTTTCGTAAATGTTGGGGTATTCGACTCAGTCATCATAATTATTTACGCAATTTTAAAGTTGATTCAAGGGACTCAATTTGAGTCTGCATATGATCGAGTCTTTTCTGCAATTGGGTCAATGGCACATCTGCTAATTGTCTAAAGCGAATCACCGCGCGTTTCCATTGCGCATTTGGTAATGCACCGGTGCCCGAAGAATAGGTTCCTGGTTCAGAAATACTCTTTGTGACCATTGACATTCCGGTTAAAGTCACGTTGTCAGCAATAGAAAGATGACCAGAGACTCCACATGCGCCTGCCAGAATACAGTTTTTGCCAATGATAGTACTGCCGGCAATACCGCATTTTGCAGCGATCGCAGTATTGGCCCCTACTTTCACGTTATGGGCGATTTGCACAAGGTTATCAATTATGACACCATGTTCCAAAATGGTGTCATCCAGCGCACCACGGTCAATACTACAATTCGAACCAATTCGTACATCATTACCAATCTGTACTGAACCTAACTGTGCAATACGGTGCCATTTGCCCTGATACGGAGCAAAACCAAAGCCTTCACTCCCGATCACGGTATTGGCATGTATGCGGACCCGATCAGCAATTTTGGCTTCGCCGGTAATGGTGACATGCGAATCAATAAAACATTCTTTACCAATTTCAACAAAATCATCAATTTTGCTGTGTGACTGGATAATGGTTTTATCACCCACCACACAATTCTCACCCACCACCACATAATGGCCAATATAAGCACTTTCAGAAATGATCGCTGAGGGATGAATTTGTGCGGTACTTTCAATACCCGTTTGGGTGTGCTTACGCTCAAAGACATGGGTTAAAATTGCAAACGCCAAATACGGATTTGCCACCACAATAAAGTTCTGATGCGTATCAAGCTGCTGCTGTAACTCGGGCGTGACAATTAAAGCACCCGCTTTAGATACTTTTGCCTGCTCCACATACTTGTCGGCGTTGACAAAAGCAATATGCTGCGGTTCAGCAAGCTCCAGGCTCGCTAAACCCTGGAGACCTAAATCGGCCTGACCGACCAGCTCGCCCTGGACCAGACGAGCAAGTTCTTCTAAGCGATAATGTTGATAACTCATTGATTACTTGATTGCATTAACCTTTTGAATCATTTTATCAGTTAAATCATACTTAGGGTCATAGGCAAGTGCTGAGTTTTTGTTCAAAACCACATCTAAATTATTTTCTTTACGCAATTGTTCTGCTGCCTGCTTGATACGCTGCTCAAAATTGTCATTCATTTTTTGCAGATCAGCCTGCACTTTGGTCTGCAAACCTTGCTGTAAAGTATTAAATTCTTTTAACTTGGCCTGATACTGCGCCGATAATTTCTGTTTATCGGCTTCAGATAAATTTGCTGACTGCTGAGCACGTTGCTGTAACGTTTCCAGCTCTTTACCCAGCTGTTCAAGTTTAGTGGTTTGAGGTTTAAGCGATTGTTGCAATGCACTATTTTGCTGTTTTAAATAGCTGCTGCTTTCAACCACACGCTCTAAGCTGACCACACCATAACCTGCCGCCTGTGCCGCTGCGGCACAGGACAGTGTGAAACCTAAAACCGCCAGTTGTATCTTCTTCATCTTGATCTATCCCTATTTCAAGCATCCATGAACAGACCGTACTTAGAACGTACGGCCAATTTCAAACTGGATATTCTTGGTTTCATCACCTGGTTTTTCATTCAGCGGATATGCATAACTTAAGGACAATGGGCCAATCATGGTAATCCAGGTAAAGCCTACACCGACGCTATAACGCATATTGCCAAAGTCAAAGCCAAAGTTATCTTCACAGTACTGTTTACTACTTACTGAATCCCCATTTACGAAAATATCGTTATTAGAAACATTACATTGAGTATCGAATACTTGTGCACCTTCAGCAAAAATCACCGGACGAACCTGACGTGCCCAGTCCCCTTTAAATGGTACCGGCAAAGCCAGTTCAGTACCAAACTGTACTAAAGCATTACCACCCACTTCTTCTGGAGATGGATCAGTCTTTCCAATATCAGAGAAATAAACACCTGGATATTTTGGTCCTAAGGTACTGTTGTCATAACCACGTACCGAACCATAACCACCGGCATAGAAGTTCTTATAGAATGGTAAGTCATTACCATAACCCACCTTACCATAACCACGCAGCACAAAATCTTTACCCAGCGGATAATAGGCCTGCGCATCATAGGTAACTTTTTGATATTCCACATCACTGCCTGGTAAGGCAATTTCTGCATTCACCCGATGCGACATCCCCGTTGTTGGGAAAATCGGACGGTTAAGGGTATTATATGACCAACCTAAATTTAGGTTATAAGTCAGGAAGTCACCCTTAAACTCTCGACCATATGGGATGGTTTTAACTAGAGTTCCTTTTTCATCCACACACTCCCCATCTGCATTGATATTTGCTGGACAATGATCGCCTCTTTGTGTTTCTCGACCACCATGGCTTTCTAAATAATCTGCCACATAAGTCGATACATAAGGACCAGTTGTCACTTCAGTATTATCAATATTTAAGCCCGCACTAATGCTCTGGTTTTCATCAATTGGATAACCAAAGTTAATTCCGCCACCAAAACTGTCGGTCACATAGTTGTTAACGTTATAGTCATCATCCAGTTTGGTTTTACGGTAGTACATATTATAACCGCGACGTACACCATCAATGGTAAAGTACGGATCGGTTACGCTTAGGTTATAGTAGTCTTGTGTTTCAGAACGCGACAGGTCAATCGACACGGCATTACCGGTGCCCAAGAAGTTGGTCTGGCTTAAACCGGCCTGGAAAGTTACACCGCCACTTTGCGAGAAACCCACCGCCAAGGTACTGGTACCAGAATGCTGTTCTTCCACCGCAACGTTAAGATCAACCTGATCCGGTACATTCGGAACACGCACCGGTTTAATATCCACGGTTTTAAAGAAACCAGTACGTTCTAAACGGACTTTAGACAGATCAATTTTTTCGTTACTGGCCAATGCACCTTCCATCTGGCGCATTTCACGACGTAGCACTTCATCGGCAGTTTTGGTGTTACCACTGAAGTTAATGCGGCGTACTGTGACTTGCTGACCCGGGTTGATGTAATAGTTCAGATCAACCTGTTTGGTTTCTTCATTAATTTGTGGCACCACATTCACTTCTGCATAGTAATAACCGGCATTACCATACTTGCGAAGCAGCAGCTGCTTAACCGCATTGACCTTTTCTTGCGAATAGGTTTCACCATCTTTATAGATTTGCAGCGCTTTTAATTCTTCTGGTGCATATAAAGCATCGCCCAGGAATTTGGTTTGACCAAATTTGAACTGCTCACCTTCATCAATCGACACTTCAATGAAGATGTGCTGCTTGTCTTCACTTAAGTTCAGGCTGGAGTTATTGATATTAAAGTTGATATAACCACGGTTTAAATACAGCGCACGTAAAGCTTCCAAGCTTGCTGCCATTTTTTCACGCGCATAACGGTCATTACGTGAAATCACAGAAGCCCAGCCACTTTCTTTGACTGCAAAGGCCTGTTTAATTTCGCTGTCTTTAAAGACGGTATTGCCAATGATATTAATATCAAAAACTTTGGCCGCTTTACCTTCAATAAACTCGATGGTCAGATCGACGCGGTTATTCGGACGTTCTGTGGTAATGACTTTGACATCGGCATCATAACGGCCTTGCTGCATGTATTGCTGTTCAAGTTCCGATTCTAGTGTTTGCAAAGCAGACTTTTTCAGCACTTCACCTTCAGCCACACCCATTTTCTTTAAGCCTTCTTCAAGGGCTTCTTTTGGAATTAATTTATTGCCTTTAAATTCGACTTTCGAAATGATCGGACGTTCCACCACCTGAAATACCAAGGTATCGCCTTGCTGGGCAGCTTTAATATCATCGAATAAACCTGTGGCATACAGGCTGCGAATTGCATTTGCAATGGTGGCATCGTTGACACGATCACCACTATTTACAGGAATCATTCCATAAACATTGGCTGGCGTTAAACGAACAAGTCCGTCAATTTGTATATCTCTTACGATAAATTCATCTGCTGCATATACTTGTTGTACTGCTGCCATAGCACTAACCAGTGCCAGAGGCATAAATAAATGTGTGTGCTGCATGCCAGTCTTTTCCAATGTTAAATTTATTGCCTATCCACGTTGTTATAAACGCATAAAATCATTAAATAATGCCAGAAGCATCATGCTACCGAGCAATACCATACCAATTTTTAAACCAACTAATTGTATTTGTTCAGAAACAGGTTTACCACGAATTAGTTCTATAAAATAATAAACCAAATGTCCACCATCCAGCATTGGAATTGGCAGTAAATTTAGAATACCCAAGCTTACACTCATTAGGGCCATAAACGAAATAAAAGTTTGCCAGCCCATTTCAGCGCTTTGTCCTGCCACCTTGGCAATGGTAATCGGGCCAGACAGGTTATCTAAACCAATCAGACCACGCACCATTTTGACGATGGAGTTCAAAATCATCGAAGAGATTTGACCGGTTTTATCGACCGCCATCATTAAGGCTTCTGTAGGACTATATTGAATGGTTTGTTTATATTCTTCAGGAATTGTTATTTTTCCAGGGTCACTTTGTACACCTAACATACCGGTGGTGTTGCCCATATTGTCGCGTTTGGCCTGCGGCATAATTTCCAGCTGTACCCGCTGATCTTGACGCAACACGTCAATCTTCAACAGTTTCTCTGGCGATGCCTGTACCACTTGTACCACATCGTACCAGTCTTTCATGACAACACCGTCAATCGCCAAAATCTGGTCACCTTCTTTCATCCCTTGACGAATGGCCGCACCATCTTCACTCAGTTTGCTGACCACCGCTGGAATATTCGGACGATATGGCGTGAAACCCAGTACCTCAAGCGGTGACTGAGATTGATCTTTCAAGAAATCTTGAATCGGTAATTGAAAGTTTTGGAGCTGGCCATCACGGTTGGCCTGAATATGAATGGTGCCTGTTTCACCGGCACGATCGACCAAAGCAAAATTCAGTTTTTCCCAGGTGCTAACCTGGGTACCATCGACTGCGGTAATCCGGTCACCCGGCTGCATATTCACTTCAGCCGCAGGCGTTTGTGGCAAGACTTTCCCAACACGGGTATTCAGCTGTTCCTGAGACGGTAAAAACAGAATCCAGAACAGTACAATCGCAAAAACCAGATTAATTAAAGGACCTGCCGCGACAATCGCGATCCGTTTCCACGGATGCTGACGGTTAAAAGCAAAAGGCAGATCTTTTTCTGCCACATTGCCCTCACGTTCATCCAGCATTTTGACATAGCCGCCCAAAGGCAAAGCCGAGAGCTGATACTGAATACCTGATTTCTTCGAGGTCCATTTCAGCACTGTCGGGCCAAAACCAATAGAATAAACCAGGACTTTGACCCCCAGTTTGCGTGCAACAAAGTAGTGCCCAAATTCATGAATTGCAATTAACGGCCCCAACAAAAGAATGGCCGCAACAATAATAAATAAGGCACTCATGTCTTAGCTTCCTGTCTGAATCACACACTGCTGTGCAAAAGCACGGGCATTCTGGTCTGCCTGAAGAATGGTTTCAATTGAATCTGCGGCGCGATTGGCCAGATGATTCAGGGTCTGTTCAACAATTTCTGGAATCTGGGTAAACCCAAGCTGGTTTTGCAAGAAAGATGCCACTGCAATTTCATTGGCCGCATTTAGCAAGGTCGGTGCAATACCACCTGCCTGCATGGCCTGACGTGCCAGCTTTAAGGCCGGGAAACGCGTGGTGTCCGGTGCCTGAAAATTCAGCTGTGAATGGATAAATAAATCCAGCGGCGGAACATGCGTCTGCAGACGTTCCGGCCAGGCCAACGCATGCGCAATTGGCGTACACATATCCGGATTACCCATTTGCGCCAAAGTTGTTCCATCGACATATTGAACCATGGAGTGAATAATACTCTGTGGATGCACCACCACTGTAACAAATTGTTCTTTTACTGCGAACAAATGGCAGGCTTCAATCAGCTCCAGACCCTTGTTCATCAGGGTGGCGGAATCGACGGAAATTTTTTGACCCATAGACCAATTGGGATGTTTACAGGCTTGCGCCGGGGTCACACTGTGTAACTGTTCCAGACTATGATTTAAAAATGGCCCACCCGATGCGGTCAGCAGAATCTGCTGCACACCCAGTTTTGGTTGACCATTACGCTCGACCTCAAAATAGTTTTGCGGCAGGCACTGGAAAATTGCATTGTGTTCGGAATCGACCGGCAATAATAAAGCGCCATGATCACGCGCTGCCTGCATCATCAGGTCACCGGACATCACCAGGGCTTCTTTATTGGCCAGTAGCACGCGCTTACCGGCCTGCACTGCGGCCAACGTTGGCATTAAACCTGCGGCACCAACAATTGCCGCCATCACCACATCCACTTCAGGATGTGAAGCCACAGCTATTAAACCAGCTTCATCACAGAGGATTTCAATATCGGCAAGATTGGCCTGCTGTAACAGCTGTCTTAAGGAATCGACCTGTGCAGCAGGTACCACGGCCACTTTGGGATGAAACTGTTTGCATATTTCAACCAGCTCAGCAATACGACTGTGAGCCGTTACGGCATATACCGAATATTTTTCAGGATGTTGTTGCAGTATTTTTAAGGTGCTTTGACCAATTGAACCTGTAACACCCAATATACAAACAGCTTGTAACATCTATAAATCTACGCCAATAAGTTTCAGTACATACATGCTTGCAGCAAAGATTGGAGCCGCTGCGAGCAAGGAGTCAATGCGGTCCAGCACTCCACCATGTCCTGGCAGAATACGACCAGAGTCTTTAATTCCGGCACGGCGTTTGATCATGGATTCAAACAGATCGCCCAGTACCGAACTAAACACGGTTATCATGGACAGAATCAGGAATAAAATATGTTGGGTCAGGCTTAAGTCCAGATAGACAATTTCTACAAACAGCACAATCAGGATGGCGGTAAACACGCCACCATATAAACCTTCCACCGATTTGTTTGGACTGACATGTGGTGCCAGTTTCTTTTTACCAAACTTGCGTCCGACAAAATAAGCGCCAGAATCTGCACCCCAAACCAGCAGGAACAGATACATCAGCCACCACGGTGAATGGGTCCAGACCACATAAATGGCAGTCACGGCGGCAGAAATGAGCACAAAGCCAATAAAGTTCAGGCTTGGATTGTACCAGCCATCATATTCAGGATAGGATTTCACCCAATACAGGCTGAGCAGCCAGGTTAAAATCGAGGCTGACCACAGCAATAACGTAATATCACTAAAATATAAAGCAAGCGCGGAAAGAGCGGCGGTCACCAGACCATAACCCCAAGCCATGGGCTTGATGACATATTTTGTTGTTCTTGGCATGAGTTTGAACCACTCATAGCCCGCAACCCCTGCTGCAAAAATCATCAGCACAAACATTGGATAATGGGACTGAGTTGCAAACATACAGCTCAGCACCACAGCGACCAATACCAATGCGGTAATTATCCGCTCTAACATGTATTAATTCTCAAGTTTCTCTTGTTGGATTTGCTCTGAAGTTTTTCCAAAGCGACGTTCGCGTCCTGCAAACACATGAAACGCATCATCCAGCTCTTCCACACTAAACTCTGGCCACAAGGTCGGAGTAAAGTACAGTTCGGCATACGCGGCCTGCCAAAGCAAGAAATTGGACAGCCGATAATCACCACCCGTACGGATCAACAGGTCCACAGGCGGTAAATCGCCCAGGCACACATATTGACCGAACAGCGTGCTATCAATCTGCTCCAGCGCGACTTTATTGGCCAGCACATCAGCCGCAATCTGTTTGGCTGCTTCTGCCATATCCCACATGCCACCATAACTGATGGCAATGGTTAAAGTCATGCTACTGAACTTAGCAGTCCTTTGTTCAGCATGCAACATCAAGTCACGAAGATGTGGGGATAAACGGCTGCGATCGCCAATAAAACGCAAGGCAATCTGGTATTTTTCCATGCGCGGCATTTGCTCATGAATCGTGTCTTCCAGCAATTGCATGAGTAAATCAACTTCATATTGCGGACGATTCCAGTTTTCACTTGAAAATGCAAAAACGGTGAGTGCCTGAATGTGTTTGCTGCGACAATAGTCAACAATCGGATCTAGAATATTTTTACCTTCACGGTGACCGTCGCCTTTTTGCAATTGATTTTTCTTGGCAAAACGGTTGTTGCCATCCATGATGATGGCAACATGTTTTGGAAGCGTCTGACAGTCTTCAGAGGTGGTCATCGACAATTAGACCTTCATCAACTCAGCTTCTTTAGCAGCCAAACGCTTGTCGACTTCAGCAACATATTTGTCGGTGATTTTCTGGATATCATCACCTGCACGACGTTCATCATCTTCAGAAATTTCTTTTTCTTTCAACAATGCTTTGATATCGCCCAAGACGTCACGACGGATGTTACGAATCGCCACTTTGGCATTTTCCGCTTCAGAACGCGCAACTTTCTGCATGTCTTTACGGGTTTCTTCGGTTAAAGCTGGTAGCGGCACACGAATCGAATCAGCGGTAATCGGGTTCAGACCGAGGTCAGACTCACGAATCGCCTTGTCAATTGCAGACACCATGGTACGTTCAAATGGCTGTACGATTAGAGTACGTGAATCTTCAACACCCACGTTCGCCACCTGGTTTAACGGCACATCTGAGCCATAGTAAGGAACCATCACACCGTTTAAGATTGATGGATGGGCACGGCCGGTACGAACTTTGGCAAAACCTTGCTCCAAAGACTCCAAAGTCTTTTGCATACGCTGTTCGCTGTCTTTTTTAAGATCGTTAATCATATGATCTTCCTTACTTAATTCTTAAAGATGTAATTACTAAAATAGCGTGTAGTATAAAGAGCTTTCAGGCCCACGTACATTAGTTCGTAACGTGAGTTCCTTCTTTTTCACCCATAACCACTGAAAGTAAAGCACCGGCTTTATTCATATCGAATACCTGTAACGGTACATTGTGGTCACGGCATAAGCAGATTGCGGTTAAATCCATCACGCCGAGCTTTTCATCTAACACCTGATCGAACGTCAGGGTGTCATATTTCACCGCATCTTCGTATTTGCTAGGATCTTTGTTATAAACGCCATCTACCTTGGTGGCTTTCAGAATCAGATTGGCTTCAATTTCAATACCACGCAAGCAGGCTGCCGTATCTGTGGTAAAGAACGGGTTACCTGTACCGGCAACGAATACGCACACTTCACCTTGAGTTAAGTGGCGAATTGCATCACGGCTTGAATAAGATTCTACAACGGTACCAATTGGCAGTGCTGAAAGCAGACGTGTTTTAATGTTACGGCGTACTAAAGCATCACGCATGGCCAGACCGTTCATCACAGTCGCCAGCATACCCATCTGGTCACCAGTCACACGACCGACCAGACCGTCTTTTTGTAACTGGCTGCCACGGTACAGGTTACCGCCACCAACCACGATACCCACTTGCACACCCAGACCGACTAGGTGCGCAATTGCCAAAGACATCTGATCAAGGATTTGGGCATCAATCCCCATATCCTTGTTACCCGCCAGTGCCTCGCCTGAAAGCTTCAGCAAAATACGTTCATAACGTGGCTTTTTAGAATCCAACATCATCAAACTCCAAAGTATTTAATTTAAATTTTTTCTGTATATCAGTACTTAAGCAGATTTGATCGCAATCAGCTTGGCAAATAAATCGTATTCATCTGCATCGGTAATTTCGACTTCAAGCAAATCGCCTGCTTTAATTTTTGACTTGTCGATATCTTCAACAAACACGTTACCATCAATTTCAGGTGCATCTGCATAAGAACGCGCAACGGCAACCGGGAATTCTTCTTCCAGATCATCCACCAGCACAGTCATGGTCTGACCAATACGTTTTTGCAGTTTTGCGGCTGAAATTTCCTGCTGCACCTGCATGAAACGTTCATAACGTTCCTGCTTGATTTCTTCCGGCACATGGTCTGGCAGATCATTCGCGGTTGCACCTTCAACCGGTGAATAAGTGAAGCAACCGACACGATCCAGCTGCGCTTCTTTCAACCAGTCCAGCAACATCTGGAAGTCTTCTTCAGTTTCACCCGGGAAGCCAACCACGAAGGTGGAACGAATCACCAGATCCGGACATTTTTCACGCCATACATTTAAGCGCTCTAGTGTATTTTCACTGTGCGCCGGACGTTTCATCAGTTTCAGGATTTTCGGACTGGCATGCTGGAATGGAATATCCAGATACGGCAAGATTTTACCTTGCGCCATCAGGTCAATCACAGCATCGACGTGCGGATAAGGATAGACATAATGCAAACGGACCCAGATACCCAGCTGGCCCAGGGCTTCACACATGTCATAGAATTTGGTTTTAACCGGCTGGCCGTTCCAGAAATCTAGCTTGTATTTGGTATCCACACCATAAGCTGAAGTATCTTGAGAAATGACCAGAACTTCTTTTACACCAGCACGTTTCAGCGCTGCGGCTTCTTCCAGAACAGAACCGACCGGACGGGAAACTAAATCACCACGCATGCTCGGGATGATACAAAAAGTACAACGGTGGTTACAGCCTTCTGATATTTTCAGGTAAGCATAATGTTTCGGGGTTAAACGGATCCCCTGTTCTGGCACCAGATCAATAAACGGATTGTGCTTTGGTGGCTCCGGCACATACTGATGCACGGCATCCATAACTTCTTCATAGGCTGCTGCACCAGTCACTTTTAAGACATTCGGATGCATTTGACGAATCTTGTCTTCGTCTTTACCTAAACAGCCAGTCACAATGACGCGACCATTGGCATTCATGGCTTCGCCAATAGCGTCTAAAGACTCTTGTACTGCAGATTCAATAAAACCACAGGTGTTAACCACGACTAAATCAGCACCGTCATAATCCGATGCGACATCATAACCTTCAGTCTTTAACTGAGTTAAAATTCGTTCAGAATCTACCAATGCCTTAGGACAACCTAAAGAAACAAAACCGACTTTGGGGGACTTCATGAATCTGCGCTCCACTAGAATGCGCGTATTGTATGACTTTTCTGGCCATAAAAATAGAGAAATAGCCCACTCTTTGCATAATGCACCAAAATACAACCACTAAAGCCGGCTTATACACAATATTGCACCATTTTGATTCACTTTTGGTTTACAGCACTGGCGTTATCCGCTATACCTGAATCAACCCGTCCATTTCAGCGCATTTTTCTCATAAATTGGCTTGATTTACAGGAATTTGAACAAAGTTGGCGTGCATTTTGCTTAATTTGCATCATTAACGTTCTTAATTCAGAAACCTATTGCTTTATGAAGATGCCATTGCGCTATTTTAATACAGGATGCCACCGCTAATGGATCAAAGCCCGGCTATCGACTATCGCCTTTTAGTGGACAATTTGACCACTGCCATTTTACTGGTTGACAGCAACCTGAATATTTTTTACCTCAATTCCTCTTGTGAGGCGCTGTTTGATATCAGTTTATTGCGTGCTGCCGGACAGCCGGTAATGAATTTACTGCATCTCCCGACCGATGAATTTAATACCTACGAAGCGCTACAAAATACCTTAAGCACCGGACAGCCTTATACCCGCCGTGAAGCTACCATTAATGTCAACTTTAAAGACATTCATGTCGATTACACCGCTTCGCAGCTGAATGCCGGCAAAAGCTATCATCCTTTATTGCTGATTGAACTGAATCCGATTGACCGGATGCTGAAAATTTCCAAAGAAGAAAATCTGATTCAACAGCATCAGGTGGCGCGGCAACTGGTGCGCGGCGTGGCGCATGAAATTAAAAACCCGCTGGCCGGGATTCGCGGTGCAACCCAGCTACTGGCGCGCAGTCTGAATGACTCTCAATATGCAGAGTTTACCGACATTATTATTAATGAAGTCGATCGGCTCAGAAATCTGGCCGATACCATGCTCGGTTCACGTCAGTTACCAAGCTATGAACTGGTCAATATTCATGAACCATTGGAACGCGTGCGCTCGCTAATTGCCAACCAGACCAAGAAAAAAGTCAAAATCATTCGAGATTATGACCTGTCGTTGCCGGAAGTCATGGCGGATCGTGACCAGCTGATTCAGGTCATGCTGAATATTAGCGTCAATGCGGTACAGGCCATGATGGAAAACAAGGAATTCTTTGCAGAACATCAGCCCGAACTGATTTTAAGAACCCGTATTCAGCGCCTGGTCACCATTAATGGCGTGATTCATCGCTCGGTGGTACGGATTGATATTGAAGACAACGGCCCCGGTGTGCCGGAAGAAATTATTGAATCGGTGTTCTATCCGCTGGTTACGGCGCGCGCCAAAGGCACCGGACTGGGCCTGAGCATCGCACAGAATATTATGCATCAACACAACGGAATGATTGAGTGCCAATCTGTTCCAGGAAAAACAATATTTAGCTTATATATACCTTGGGAGTCTAACCATGTCGCGAAATAAAATTTGGGTAATTGATGATGATCGTGCCATGCGCTGGGTACTGGAAAAAACCTTCAAGGAAGAAGGTTTTGACGTCACCAGTTTTGAAGAAGCCCAATCTGCCCTGGAGCAACTGGGTGTCGATGCACCGGATGTAATTCTGACCGATATCCGTATGCCGGGTATTGATGGCCTGACCTTCCTCGGTAAAGTCAAAGCCAGCTATCCGGATTTACCAGTGATTATTATGACCGCACATTCAGATCTGGAATCTGCAGTGTCGAGCTATCAGACCGGCGCCTTTGAATATCTGCCAAAACCGTTTGATATTGATGAAGCGCTGGCGCTGGTGAATCGTGCCATTTTGCATATCACCAAATTACAGCAACAGGAATCAGCCAAAACTGCACAGCCCATTCAATCGACTGAAATTATTGGTGAATCACCAGCAATGCAGGAAGTATTCCGTGCCATTGGCCGCTTATCGCAATCGCATATTACCGTGTTGATTAATGGTGAATCGGGGACCGGTAAAGAACTGGTGGCGCATGCCCTGCATCGCCATTCACCGCGTAGCAGCAAGCCGTTTATTGCGCTCAACATGGCCGCCATTCCGAAAGACCTGATTGAAACCGAATTATTTGGTCATGAAAAAGGTGCATTTACCGGTGCCAACACCCAGCGCCAGGGCCGTTTTGAACAGGCCAATGGCGGCACCTTGTTCCTGGATGAAATTGGCGATATGCCATTTGAAACCCAGACCCGTTTATTACGTGTTTTAGCCGATGGTGAATTCTACCGTGTTGGTGGCCATATTCCGGTGAAGGTAGATGTGCGTATTGTTGCTGCAACGCACCAAGATCTGGAAAAGCTGGTACACGAAGGCCGTTTCCGTGAAGACTTGTATCACCGTCTGAACGTGATCCGGATTCATATTCCAAAACTGGCGCATCGTAGTGAAGATATTCCAATGCTGGCGCAGCACTTCCTGGCGCGTGCCGGTAAAGAGCTAGGTGTGAGCCCGAAAATCTTGCGTCCGGAAACCCAAGAATATATGCAGCAATTGCCTTGGCAAGGCAACGTTCGTCAACTGGAAAACACCTGCCGCTGGTTAACCGTCATGATTACCGGCCGTGAAGTCTATCCGGAAGATTTACCTTCGGAACTGAAACAGATTCCAATTGAAAAATCAAGCGATGTACCGGCCAATCTGCATTTAGACCGCGTCTCGATCCATCACTGGGATGAGCTGCTGGGTCAATGGGCGGTACAGAAACTGAAAAACGGCGAAATGAAAATTCTGGACATCGCCACACCGATGTTTGAACGCACCCTGATTAATGCCGCGCTGCAACAGACCCGTGGCCGCAAACGCCATGCCGCTGAACTGCTGGGCTGGGGACGTAATACCCTGACCCGCAAGCTGAAAGAACTGGGCATGGACAGTGCTGATGATGATGTCGAGGAAGAAATTGAAGGCTAAACCAGCCTGATCTTTATGATAAAAAATAAGCTCCTTATGGAGCTTATTTTTTTAATTGGATTCCGGCACAGCAATGCCGATATAACGCGATAAATCCTGCACGCCCAAATCGGTGCGAATGATCAGATAATGCGGAAAGCTGGCTGTGGTCAGTTCCTGAAACATATTGAGCTGATCATCATGTGCGTGAATTTCATCGACACTACGCGCCATGGTTGCTTCAAATACATCGGCAATATATTCAAAACCCAAATCCAGCGCCACAAACAGCGTATGCTCACAGGGCTGAATATACTGCTCTTGTGACCAGTCAATAATCGCCTGCTGGCAGCAAGGACAAATCACGTTGGCATCGGCATCGGGCTGTTGAATCAGTTGATAAGACATGTATTGATCATCTCATGGACTTTATCCTTAGTGTAAAGGATTTGTAGCCATAACTTAAGCTCGCCACGCATCACAAAGGCGAAAAGAGACGCTGCAAAAACCGCACAAATCAAATTGACAGCCCAGAACAATCATAATTTAATCTGCTTATCGTTGCATAAATGGAATAACTACACATGCTTTCGGACCTCGATGATTTTTACTGCTTTGCCCAGGTGGTTGAGCATGGCGGTTTTAGCGCCGCAGAACGTGCAACCGATATCCCCAAATCCAAACTGAGCCGCCGTGTGCACAATCTGGAAGAACGTTTGGGCGTGCGCCTGATTCAGCGCAATTCCCGCCATTTTGCCGTAACCGATATTGGCATGAACGTGTATCGACATGCACAGGTGATGGCCAATGCAGCACAGGCAGCGCATGATCTGGTTGATCATCTGAGTATTCAGCCGCGCGGCCTGATTAAAGTTAGCCTGCCGGTCTCCATTGCCCAGAATGAAATGTCCAGAATTCTGCCGGAATTTTTAAAGACCTATCCGGAAATTAAAGTCCAGCTTCTGGTCAGTAACCGCCGGGTTGATCTGATTAATGAAGGGATTGATCTGGCCTTGCGTGTACGCAGCAATCTGGATGATGATCCGAATCTGGTGATTCGTACCTTTGAAACCATTGAACAGCATCTCTTTGCCAGTCAGGCCTATTTAAACCAGCACGGCGACCTGAAACAGCCGGAAGATCTGGCCAAGCATCATATTCTCAGTATGGCTGATGATCATGTCGATCAGCATATTGTGGTCTATGATGAACATCAGCGGCAGAAGAAAATTAAAGTCAACCCGACCGTAATGGGTTCGGATCTGATGCTACAGGCACAACTGGCCCGTCAGGACTGTGGGATTGCCCTGCTCCCGGACAATATTGTGGAACCCTATATTCAGTCAGGCGAACTGGTACGCGTGTTACCAAACTGGCGTGCGCCGCACGGGGTTTTTCATGCCGTGTATCCATCCCGCCGTGGTCTGTTACCGGCGGTACGGGTGTTTATTGATTTTCTAGTGGAAAAACTGTCACAGCGTTAAAGCCAACCATCAAATTTCAGGCAAAAAAAAGCTTATCCAGGGATGGATAAGCTATAAAAACTAGAAACTACAGCAAGAATCTATAAATACATAATATGTACAAAAGACAGCATTAACAAATAGATAATTTATATCACTTAATACTTTTAAAGTATAAATAAGCCGTTTTATAGCTAGATTTCTGGGTATTCTCCAGTACCTTCCGGCCACGGCGACAGCACTTCAAAGCCGGTTTCAGTCACGGCAATCATATGTTCCCACTGTGCAGAAAGTGAT
Organism: Acinetobacter sp. YH12112; assembly: GCF_013418945.1. Classification (NCBI taxonomy): domain Bacteria; kingdom Pseudomonadati; phylum Pseudomonadota; class Gammaproteobacteria; order Moraxellales; family Moraxellaceae; genus Acinetobacter; species Acinetobacter sp. YH12112. Next base: position 68,855 of record NZ_VPBA01000012.1, read on the forward strand.
TTATCGGTGGTCACGACGGTCCAGCCATCATTGAGCTCTTTGACTCTGGAGCCGCCGGCATTAACCATCGGTTCAATCGTGAACACCATACCTGGCTTGAGTTGTAGCCCCTGACCCGGCTGGCCATAGTGCAGTACACTTGGCTGTTCATGATAAATTTTACCAATACCATGCCCGCAATATTCACGCACCACTTTATAGCCGGCCTGCTGCGCGACAGTTTGAATTGCATGACCAACATCGCCTAAAGTCGCACCCGGTTTCACCGCATGAATCCCTGCGACCATTGCCGCATAGGTGGTTTCCACCAGTCTTTTCGCTTCTGGCTTGATCGTGCCAACGTAATACATGCGACTGGTATCGCCGTAGTAGCCGTCTTTAATTACCGCGACATCAATATTGATAATATCACCATCTTGGAGCACAACCGATGCAGATGGAATACCATGACAAACCACTTCATTCGGTGAAATACAGGTGGTTTTGGTATAACCACAATAGCCGACATTGGCCGGAATCACCTGCAAGGTATTGACAATATAGTCATGGCACAGGTCATCTAGATATTCAGTGGTTACACCCGGCTTGATATGCTCCCCGATCATCGCCAAAACCTGAGCAGCCAAACGACCTGAAACACGTAATTTTTCTAAATCCTGCTCGGTTTTAATCGATACGGCAGACGCTCTCATGCTTAAAATCCCCTATGAAACATTTGCTTAGTATAGTCCTTTTCAGTGACTTTTGTTTGATCACAAGCGGTTCCATCTGCCACAAACCCACTACTGCTTAAATATTCAACAATTAAAAACCTTTATATTTATTGACTGTTTTTTCAAATTTATCTTTTGATATTTAACAGTTTTCATCTTTTAAAAATTAAATCAACGATATAGTTTCACTGATTTTTGACAACCCAATCAATTTCCCACGCCAAGATATAAAAATAATTCATAAGATTTATAAAATAAATTAGCCAAAGCAGTTGCCATGTTCTAGAATCGCTTTCTTTTGTTTAACCGATCTATCTCCCTTATGACGAGTTTACGTACACGGGATATTATTGCCTTAGGTTTAATGACCTTTGCACTATTTATCGGTGCCGGCAATATTATCTTTCCGCCTATTGTTGCACAGCAGGCAGGTGAACACGTTTGGTTAGCAGCTTTCGGCTTTTTAATTACAGCCGTGGGCTTGCCGGTGTTGACCATTATTGCCCTGTCTCGTGTAGAAGGTTCGATCCAGCTTTTAAGTTCGCCACTGGGCAAAGCAGCCAGTCTGATTTTGACCGTGGTGTGTTATTTAGCGGTAGGCCCTTTATTTGCCATTCCCCGTACCGCAACCGTTTCTTATGAAATTGGTTTCTCTTCTTATTTTGGTGCAGCTCCGAGCAGCTTGCTGATTTACAGTCTGATCTACTTTATTGTGGTGACTATTGTTGCGCTGTATCCCAACAAGATTCTGGATACGGTGGGTTATTTCCTGTCGCCCCTGAAAATTTTATCGTTAATTATTCTGGGTTTTGCAGCAACGTTCATTCCCGCGGGTCATATTCCGCCAGCCATTAATAACTATATCAACAGTCCAGTCTCTGAAGGTTTCGTCAATGGTTATTTAACCATGGATACCCTGGGTGCCTTGGTATTTGGTATTGTGATTATTAATGCCATACGTTCGCGTGGGGTCAGCGATAAAAAGCTGATGACCAAATACGCCATGATTGCCGGACTGATCTCTGGTATCGGTTTAACCCTGGTGTATTTAAGCCTGTTCAAACTGGGCTTGGGCAGTCATGAAGTAGCACCGAATGCAGCCAATGGCGCAGTGATCCTGCATGCCTATGTGCAACATGCTTTTGGTGACTTAGGTTCACTATTCTTAAGTGCCATGATTTTCATTGCCTGTATGGTAACCGCGATTGGCCTGACCTGTGCCTGTGCAGAATACTTCTCGCAAATTACCCGCATTAGGTATCGTACTTGGGTATTTGTATTAGTCGGTTTCTCGCTGGTGATTTCCAACCTCGGTCTGACCAAACTGATTGCACTCTCAGTGCCGGTATTAAGTGCGATTTATCCGCCTGCGATTGTAGTGATCTTACTGGGCTTTTTCTGGAAAAACTTCCATTCTCCAGCGCGTGTAATTCGTCCGGTCACCGCAGTAGCCTTATTCTTTGGCGTGATTGATGGCTTAAAAGTGGCGGGGTTAGATGGCTTTTTACCAGAAGCTTTACTGAACTTACCGTTAAGCGCGCAAAACCTGGCCTGGCTGATTCCATCTACCATTGTCCTGCTGATTTGTATTGTGATCGACAAGGTTAAACACTAAGCCTTAACCCGAGTCGTTAAAGTCTGGTTTTACCCAAACCCGATTTTAAGTTGCTCAATAATGGTCAAGTTTTACCCAAACTGACTCTTATTGTGTCACTTTCTTTCAGTCTGGTTTAGCTCAATCTTGCTTAACTTCCAGGTCAATTGAAGTAAGCTCATCCACTTTCGCTTCTCCTCATTCTCTGAAACCCTTCAATTCAGCGCAATGCTGCTCTTTACCCTCTTTTTGCATACCTTCTACCAAAGCCTAATAGCTGCCCTATTGTTAAGCTGGCATAAATAATGCTACATCTTTACTCACTTCTTTACAGTGATGCCCTAATATTCCGTAAATAAATGAACTGAATTTGAGCATTTATTTATACACACTATGTTCTTTCAAAATATTGCGATAGGCGCTTGAAATACACTGCAATTCGCAGTACAACTAAACAAACTAATCCGATCAAAATAGTCTGTTTTTGATCAAAATACAGGAGGGATGGAGATGTTATCATTACATTTCAATAAGCAAGTCTTCATTAACGCTCTGAAGGCAAATAACAATTTAGTAACTTTCCTCAGCACCACCTTTGCACTGCTGCTGACGCTGGTCTTTCAAGGATTGATTCAGGGTAACCTGAAACCGGCATACTTTATCTACGCACTAATCGTCTGTATCGCCTTCTATATTTGGGCTGTGGTCGATGAAAAATATCGACAGCCGGCTCCCATCGATCAGCACAACTCTTAATTTTTAACCGACCCAGATGGATGAGCCTTCATCCATCTGCTCAGAATCAGAAAAATAGCTTTTTATACTGCTTGGCAACACACCCTTAAGCCCATAAATATAATCCCGCACCCACCACCAGTAGCAAGGTGGCCAGCACTTCACCCAGTACCAGCAGTAACATCGCCAGACTCATTAAACTTTTTGGCAGATGCCATTTGCCCAACTGATGCGGAGTTTTAAACTGATTGGTGGTGTCCTTTAAATAACCATGCAGCGCATAGCTCAAGATTGAAAAAGCAAAGAAAAACAGGTTAATTGCCACCAGCAATAAATTCAGCTCTGTTGACCACACCGAAAAATAAGCCATAGCCGCCAGAATCAGACTGGCCGGCGCATAGAGCAAACTGCTACGATGCGCAATATCGACATAATAATGAGCACGCGCCTGCGGTGAATGCCGAATCTGCCAATATTTCCACACCCCAGTCAGCATGCCCACCCATAAAAATATACCGCTGGCCAGAATCGCCCCTTTCACCGCAACATCAAGATCCATTGCATTCATTTCGTTTTGTCCTTATTTGAATTGCCTGTCCACATGACCCCGAAGTCAGAGATTGCAACCGCATTCACAGCAAACTCCTTTACATTAGAGTCATTCACTTTTTTTAATGTTCATCCTATGACTTCGTTTGATCCCGTCCATATCACCTGCGCAGATGGCTATCAGCTGAGTGGCCGCTTCTATACCCATCAGGCTGAAAAGCAGCCTTACCCAGTTCTAATTTGTCCCGCCACCGGTATTACTCAAGGGTTTTATCATCCTTTTGCCGAGTGGTTAAGCCAGCAAGGTTATGACGTGCTCAGTTTTGATTTTCGCGGTATTGGCGGCTCTTTACAAGGGAAATTAAAGCACTCGCAAGCCAGTATTGTCGATTGGGGACAACTGGATATTGCAGCCGGTATCGAGCATCTATTGCAACTGAGCCAGGCCGAACAGGTGATTTTATTGGGACATAGTGCTGGCGGCCAGCTGCTGGGAATTTGTCCCAACCATGCCAAGGTAGCCAAAGTTGTAGCGGTATCGGGTTCGACTGGTCATGTCAAAGGTCTTAAGGGACGCACCAAATTACTGGCGCCGCTGATGTTTCAGGTCATTTTCCCAATTGCTCGTATCACCCATGGATATGGCCCGACCCAGGCTATTGGTATGGGTGAAAATTTACCGAAAAATGTGGCCCGGCAATGGGCAGAGTTTTGCGGCAAACCCGGTTATGTGATCAATGCTATTGGTAAAAGTGTATTTGAAGATTTTCATGCTGACATCCGTAGCCCGATGAGCGTACTCTGGAGTTCCGATGACGAAATTGCCACTGAAGCCAACGTCAAAGATTTACTGCGCCTTTATCCCAATGCTCCTACCCGGATGATTGAACTAAAACCACAGCAGTATGGTCATAAAACAATTGGTCATATGCTGATGTTTAAACGCTCTCACCAGAACCTGTGGCCGGTGATTGCGGCCGAGTTACGTATCTAAAACTGCAACTCTCTTGAAAAAAGATGAGCTTTAAATAAACACCAGAACAGAAAAAGCCCCACATCAGTGAGGCTTTTTTGATTTACCAACTTTTGGCAATTAAGCGTAGGTAATCATCACGGTTTTAATGCGGTTACCTTCCAGCTCGGTGACTTCAAAGTGTACGCCCTGATAGTCCAGATGCGTACCGACTTGTACATCGCCCTGGGTTTTATCCAAGATTAAGCCGGCAACACTAATATAGCCTGCATCTTCTTCCACCAGATCCAGCATACCCAGTTCCAGCTCAAGCTGATAAACGTCCAGCATACCGGTCGCTTTCCAGGTGGTCTCGTTAACACGGATTAAATCTGGCTGTTCATCGGCATCCGGGAACTCACCGGCAATCGCTTCAAACACATCCAGCGGCGAAATCAGACCTTGCACATTACCAAACTCGTCACTCACCAATACCAATGAACCTTTTGAAGTACGCAAAGTATTGATCGCATCAATGACTTTCATTTTTTCAAAAATGTAAATTGGACGGTGACGTTTCACCAGCGCCTTAAAGGCTTCTTCATCATCCAGCACATCCAGTAGCTCTTTGGCACGAACAATACTGATAACTTTGTCGAGGCTACCACGACACACCGGGAATAAACTGTGCGGTACCGACAATACCTGCTCACGAATCTGTTCTTGTGTATCTTCAATGTTCACCCAGGAAATCTGGTTACGCGGCGTCATAATCGACGCAACCGAACGTTCTGCCAGCGTTAATACGCCGCCAATCATATAACGCTCTTCATGCGCAAAGGTTTCTTGTGCTTCGCTTGAATGCATGTCCGTAGTTTCAATACGGCCGCCCATTAACTTCAGAATCGAATCTGCAGTACGGTGACGCAGCGGAATTTTCGCTTCATGTTTTGCCGCATTACGCTGCCCAAACTGGTTAAAGGCTTCAATGGCAATGGCTACACCAATACCTGAATAGATATAACCTTTCGGAATGTGGAAACCAAAACCTTCTGCAATCAGGCTGATACCAATCAACAGCAGGAAGCTTAAACACAGGATTACCACGGTTGGATGACGGTTAACAAAGGCCGTTAACGGTTTAGACGCCAGTAACATCACCGCCATCGCTACAATCATGGCAGCCATCATCACATAGATGTTGTCGACCATACCAATTGCGGTAATGACAGAGTCTAAAGAGAATACGGCATCCAGGATTACGATCTGGGCAACCACTGCGGTGAAGCTGGCATAAACCACATTGGTGGTCACTTTAACTTCCGGCTTGCCTTCCATCTTCTCGTGCAATTCGGTCACGGCCTTATAGACCAAGAACAAACCACCGAACAGGAGAATCAGATCCCGCCCTGAGAATGTTAAATCAAATATCGAAATAAGCGGTTGAGTCAAGGTGACTAACCAAGAGATTGCGAATAATAACCCCAAACGCATGAGCAAGGCCAAAGACAAGCCAATCACACGGGCTTTATCACGCTGCTCAGGAGGTAATTTTTCTGCCAGAATGGCAATAAAGACTAGGTTATCAATACCTAGAACAATTTCTAAAATAATAAGTGTTATTAAACCAACCCAAATTCCCGGATCTAATAAAAACTCCATTAGTTCATCTCTCCGATAGGGTTAGCGTGTAATTCGAAATGTAGACCTGGGCCCGGCGACGGATCCATAAATTTAACCTTTTCAACTGTAGATAAAAACATTATGCATAATCTTCTATTTTTGTAATCATTTTTTCGGAATTTTTTTGGGGTAAATTCCTGTATTGGTTAAATTAAGCCAAGTTTCCTGCTTAAAAAAAGTACAAGTTTGTAATTAAATTTCAGGTTTTATTAAAACTACCACAGAGAGATAAATGACTACAATCAGAGCAAAAATCGGGGCAATATTTCACAACTCAAATATAAATATTTGATTTTTACTATCTTATTAAATAAATCAATTCCAAGATGTTAATTTTCTATCTCAAGGACTCAAATTTCTAGTACTGAAATAAATGCAGCCCAGTTTTCAATTTGTTACTTTTACTTAAACGGCTTGAAAATAAGTCCTGAAGAAAGATAAGCAAGTCCCTGACTCAAATGCTTTACTCTTAACAGCATCATGATCATTTTCATGCAAAAATAACGGATAAAAATATATGACAATGCAACAAATATACGTTTATCAAAGTGCTTCGCGAGAAAGGTGTAATGCCCTATCAGTCGCTATTTCAAGCAGAAAAAAAACGGCCAATTAAGATCAAGTGAAAATGGTTGTTTTTTAGGAGACAAGACTTTGGGGTGTTTTGGGCTGAATAATTGCTGGATAAAACGCGCATCGTCATTACTCATACTTTAAAAATACGCATCTTTAAGATGAAATACTGAAGTTTACACAGAAGATTATGACCATTTATCAGGACTAAAATAGGGATGATCTCTCCCTAACTATCCCAGTCTAAGCCAGCTGATCTCCCGATAAAAACGCTTTGACTGAGCCTTTTATTGACGAATACGATTAAAACGACTTGCTAAGCATATGACATTTCAAATAAAATGTGATGGGATTTCACACAAATACAATTAAAAATGCAAGGAATAACTAAATGACCAAGAAATATTCCAAATTTCTGCCTTCTACTGAAGACTTCAATATTGAGCAGTTTCCTTATTACTGGGTAACCCAAGTCCATGCTCAATATGTGTTAAATGTCGATCATGCACTCAAGAAATATGGTCTGGATAACTCACGCCGCCGCATTCTGATTGCGCTAAAAGCCAAACCGAATGCCAGCGTTTCCGACCTGTCAGATATGGTGGTGTCAAAGATGTCGACCACCACCAAAATTGTCTATCGCCTAAAAGAAGAAGGCCTGGTGGAGACCTACTCCTGTGAAGATGATGCGCGCATCACCCGGGTTATTCTGACCGATCAGGGCCATGCCATGACCGAAAAAATTAACGATCTGACCGGTGTGGTACTGGAACAGTCCTTTGAAGGCTTAACCCCCCTACAGATTGAAAAAATGATGGACAGTTTGCGTCATATTTTTAATAACTTATCGCGTTAATCATCCAGCATTCTGCACACTGCTTATGACAAAGAATCGAAAAAGTTCAGTTGGGGACTAACTTTTTCGATTTTTATTTTTGGTACATGCGAGCATTCAAATTCTTCAACCGGAAAGCCTTCGACAAAACGCTGAATATCCGGCTGAGTTTGACCAAGCCATTCCTGTAAACGTGCATGCGGAATCACAATCACCGAACGTTTTACATTGCCCGGTTCATGAAAGTCTTTCATCATCGGATGGTCAATCGCGTCCATGGTAATCATGGTGCAGGAACGAATAATCTCATCCTGAATTTTGCAAATTTCATATAAAGCCGCAATATAAAATGCCTGCCCATCTTTACGGCGCACGCCCCAGCGCTGCGGTTTATTGTCAATATATTTGGACTCATAAAATTCCGTTACCGGAATGACCCCAAACTTGCGTTTCAGCACCGCTTCCTGAAAGCTGGGTTTTTGTAACAGGGTTTCATTACGGGCGTTATAGGTTTTATGGGCAATGCTCTTATCTTCTGCCCATTTGGGTACCAGACCAAACATCACCTTACGCCATTCCAGCCCCTGTTCAGATTTGAACAGCAACGGCAAGTGATAACCCGGATAGACCTCATCTTCATATTCAAAAGGAATATCCGGGAGATTTAAATTCTGTCGCTGTTGTGGCGTAAGCGGTTTAAAGTTGGCACACATGGAAATATGGCTGCTCAGTTTAGACAGCCCTATTATACGCCTTCAGACGGTTAAGTTGCGTCTACGCTTTAACTGGGTAGCGTTAACCAGTGGGTGCGACAAAACTCTTCTAAGACCCATTGTCCGTTAAAACGCCCCAGACCAGAATTTTTCTCACCGCCAAAAGGTGCATTCGGATAATCAGCTACGGTAATGGCATTAATATGCGTCATCCCGGCGTCAATTTTTAAGGCAAAGGCTTTGGCACGTTCAATATTGGCACTACAAACTGCACTCGATAAGCCAAAACGTGTGGCATTGGCCAGCATCAGTGCTTCGGCCTCATTTTGCGCTTTAATCACCGGCAGTACCGGCCCAAAACTTTCTTCTTGCGCCAGACTCGACGCCGGGTCAACATCAATAAAAATATGCGGTGGAATCACATGACCGCGCGTGGCACCTTGCAGTACCAGCGTCGCGCCAGCCTCTTGTCCTTGCTGGATAATATGCTGAATCTTCTGCACCTGATCACGGTTAATAATTGGGCCAATCACTGTAGTATCTTCATTCGGATCACCAAAAGGAATGCTTTTACTGCGTTCAACCAGTTTACCGACAAAACTGTCATGCACTTTTGCATCGACAATAATGCGATTGGTACTCATACAAATCTGACCCTGATGCAAAAAGCGCCCCATCACCGCCAGTTCTACCGCCAAGTCCAGATCGGCATCATCCAGCACCACCAAAGGTGCGTTTCCGCCCAGCTCCAGCGCCAGCCGTTTTAAATTGGGACTGCTCACTGCTAGCTGACCCACGCGCTTGCCCACTTCGGTAGAACCGGTAAAGGAAATCAGTTTCGGCACTTCATGTTCAACAAAATAATCACCGATTTCACTACCTGCACCTGCCAGCACACTAAGGCTGCCCATCGGAGCACCGGCTTCTTCAAACAGTTTCGCCAGTAGCAAGCCACCGGTAATTGGCGTATCACTGGCCGGTTTCAGCACCACGGTATTGCCTAGCGCCAGTGCTGCAGCCACCGAACGCATACTTAAATGAAAAGGAAAATTCCACGGGCTAATTACCGCCACCACGCCCAGGGGTTTACGTACCGCATAGCTTTGACGGGTTGGATCGGGAGATGGCAACTGTTGGCTTAACATACGCTCCGGGAAAGTCGAGCTTTCTTTTAAAATGCCTATTGCAGCATCGACTTCAATATTGGCTTTTAAGCGGGTGCTGCCCGATTCCTGAATCAGCCAGTCGATAATTTCCTCCCGACGCGCCTGAATAATCTCAATTACGCGCAGCAGCAGATTTTTTCGTGCTTCGGCTGAACTGTCTGCCCACTTTGCGGCATACTCCAAAGCCGCCGCATAGGCACTGTCAACATCGACAATACTGGCACCTTGTAATTTTAAAATGCTTTCTTGGGTATAAGGATTCAGATTGTCCAGGATTCGGGTTGAAGTGCCCTTGATCCATACACCGGCAATAAACTGTTGATCAAGAAATTGATACGCGCCCATAACATCTTCCAGATTTTGATGATTTCCCTCACTCTAAAAGGTCTGCACAGAAAGTTCTAGTGCTGTTCGGTGTGTAATTATTGCCATAAAAAAAAGCCTTCCGAAGAAGGCTTTTTAGATCAGGCAAATTCAGGATTAGTCACCTGTATAGCCTTTTAATTTTAAACGTGCTGCGTGCAATAGCGGCTCGGTATAACCTGCTGGCTGCTCGCCACCTTTAAAGATCAGGTCAGACGCTGCCTGGAATGCAACGTTGTTGGCAAAGTCTGCTGCCATTGGCGTGTACAGTGGATCGTTGGCATTTTGCTCATCCACAATTTTCGCCATACGTTGCATCACTTCTTCAACCTGTGCACGCGTGACGATACCGTGACGTAACCAGTTAGCAACGTGCTGAGAAGAAATACGTAAAGTTGCGCGGTCTTCCATAAGGCCAACATCGTTGATGTCTGGAACTTTCGAACAGCCCACACCCAGGTCAACCCAACGAACCACATAACCTAGGATACCCTGACAGTTATTTTCAAGCTCTTTCAGTTTCTCTTCGTCAGACCAGTTGGTGTCTGTTGCCAGTGGTGGCGTTAACAGGTCATCTAATGGCAGCGCTTCAGTCGCAAGCAGTTCCTGCTGACGGTTCGCGACATTAATTTGATGGTAGTGAATCGCGTGAACCACTGCACCTGTTGGTGATGGAACCCATGCACAGCTTGCGCCCGCTTCTGGATGTTCAGTCTTGGTTTTGTACATGTCTAGCAGCATGTCTGGTTTAGGCCACATGCCTTTACCAATCTGTGCTTTACCACGTAAACCGGTTTGCAGACCGACCATCACGTTACGGTTTTCGTACGCTGGGAACCATTTTTGGCCTTTGATTTCGCCTTTACGAACGAATGGACCCGCTTCCATGAAGGTATGGATTTCGTCACCAGTACGATCCATGAAGCCTGTGTTAATGAAGATGGTACGGTCTTTCGCCTGTGCAATACAGTTCTTCAGGTTCACAGAAGTACGACGTTCTTCATCCATGATACCAATTTTTAAAGTCTTCGCAGGTAAGCCTAGCGCCTGTTCAGCACGTTCAAACAACTCAACTGCAAATGCCACTTCTTCTGGACCATGCATTTTTGGCTTCACGATGTACATTGAACCTTTACGCGAGTTCTTGATCGTGTTTTCACCGCGGATGTCAGCCACGGTAAGCAGAGGTGTTACCAATGCATCCATGATGCCTTCATAAATTTCTTCACCATCGACCAGAATCGCCGGGTTGGTCATCAAGTGACCTACGTTACGAAGCAGCATCAATGAACGGCCATGAACCTTGGTTTCACCGCCTTCAACATTTTTGAAGGTACGGTCAGCATTGAGTTTACGGGTAATGGTTTTACCATTTTTCTCAATCGACTCTTCCAATGTACCTTTCATCAGGCCTAACCAGTTACGGTAGCCTTCTACTTTTTCTTCAGCATCAACCGCTGCAACAGAGTCTTCCAAGTCTTGGATTGTTGTTACTGCAGCTTCAAGAACTACGTCTTTAACACCAGCAGCATCAGTTTGGCCAATTGGGCTGTTGGCATCAATCTGGATGATGACGTGCAGGCCGTTATTTTTCAGCACAACTTCAGTTGGTGCAGCCGCTTCGCCGTTATAACCGACAAATTTAGCAGCATCTGCAACAGTCGTAGTTGAGCCATCTTTCAGGCTAACAACCAGTGCATTGCCTTCAACCGCATATTTTGTTGCATCTGCGTGTGAACCTTGCGCCAACGGGAAAGTTTCATCCAGGAAGTTTTTCGCGAATGCGATAACTTTCTCACCACGTTTCGGGTTATAGCCTTTGCCTTTTTCTGCGCCATCTTCTTCAGAGATTACGTCAAAGCCGTATAGTGCGTCGTATAGAGAACCCCAGCGTGCATTGGCTGCGTTCAGGCAGTAACGCGCATTACGTACAGGGACAACCAGCTGTGGGCCTGCCAGTAATGCAATTTCTTCATCTACATTTTCAGTCGTAATTTGAAAATCTTCTACTTCTGGTAATAAGTAGCCAATTTCAGACAAGAAAGCTTTGTAAGCTTCTAGTTCAAATGTGTTATTGCGATGCCATTCGTCAATCTTCGCTTGCAGATCATCACGTTTGGCAAGCAATGCCTTGTTCTTAGGCGTAAGGTCGACAACGACTTGCTCAAAGTTTTTCCAGTAGGTGTCACTGTCTAAACCAGAACCTGGTAATGCTTCATTTTCGATGAAATCGTAAAGTTCTTTAGCAATCGCTAACTTGCCTTTTTGAATACGTGCAGTCATTGTCTTTCCTGATATTGCTACTTTTTATACAAGAGATTCTAGTATACCGATTTATATTTGGCTGAATAGTATTATCACATTGCTAAATAGTGATCATTTTTTATTAAATAAATGTTGCTATTTAAAAATAAAATAATCATAGGATGTGACATTATCATTAAGCGAAATATATAACCTACAGTGTATAAAGTTTTTGAAATGTCGGAATTAGACTTAAGTTCAGAATTGTAAAGAAAATTCGGCACTTCAGCCCTTCCGGGTTTTATTATTAGCCAAGATTAAGCCATGAATTGAACAAAATGTCGATAAAAGCAGCAAAGATTTTTTGCTACAAAAAAAGCGCCCGGTTGGACGCTTTTAAAATATGTCGAATTCAGTATTAAGATGTGTGATTCATAGACATCATTTCAATATAATTGGTGTCTATGAACAGAGAAATTCAACAAAGACTCGTATGGGTTAAATTATTTGAAGAGACCAATGATGCTGGCCTAGTCTGTCGGAGATGTGGC